>JBHAET010000233.1:0-4183 GCA_041855705.1 Neisseriaceae bacterium | reverse complement strand
GGCGGTCAACACCACGGCGCGGGCTTTGAATTCCACTCCCATCGCGGTTGTCACGCCGGATACGCGCTCGCCTTCCAGCGTGATGTCTTCCACCGATTGTTGGAACAATTCCAAATTCGGCTGGTTTTCCAGCATTTCGCGGATGGCGGCCTTATACAGGATGCGGTCGGCCTGCGCACGGGTGGCGCGTACCGCCGCGCCTTTGCTGGCGTTCAGACGACGGAACTGAATACCGCTCATATCGGTGGCCAGCGCCATCGCGCCGCCGAGCGCATCGACTTCGCGCACCAAATGGCCTTTGCCGATGCCGCCAATCGACGGGTTGCACGACATTTGGCCGAGGGTTTCGATATTGTGGGTGAGCAAAAGCGTTTGCGCGCCCATGCGTGCAGCGGCCAGCGCGGCTTCGGTGCCGGCATGGCCACCGCCGACCACGATCACGTCGTAGGTTTTGGGGTAAATCATGATACCACTCATTCAATCAATCGGTTAAGGCTGCCTGAAAGGCTTTCAGGTAGCCTGGGACCTTTGCAAAAAAGCCATCTACGCCGCATTGGCAGCGTTATCAGGGATACCTCGCAGGACATGGGCTAGGCCTTGAACGGCATCCACGTCTGGCTTTTTTGCAAAGATCTCGGCTTTAAAAGTTCCGCCAGGGCCTCAGCATACAAGCCTTCAGGCTGCATGCAACAAAAAAGAGCCATACGGCTCTTTTTTGTGATGCGGTGCAGTCCCAACCCTTAACGTTTGGAGAACTGTTTGGCACGGCGCGCTTTGCGCAAACCGAATTTTTTACGCTCAACCTCACGGGCATCGCGGGTCACAAAGCCGGCGGCCGACAAGGCTGGTTTCAATGCGGCATCGTAATCGATCAAGGCGCGGGTAATGCCGTGACGGATGGCGCCGGATTGGCCGGTTTCGCCACCACCGGTCACATTGACCTTGATGTCAAATGCTTCCAGATTGTCGGTGAGGGCCAGCGGCTGACGCACCACCATGCGGCCGGTTTCGCGGCCAAAAAATTCATCCACCGGACGGCCGTTCACGATGATCTGACCGGTGCCTTTTTGCATGAACACACGGGCCACAGAGCTTTTGCGGCGGCCGGTGCCGTAGTAGTACTTACCGTTCATAACTGATCCTTAGATTTCCAAAACTTTAGGTTGCTGGGCGGCATGGCTGTGCTCGGCACCGGCATACACTTTCAGCTTTTTGATCATGGCGTAACCCAAGGGGCCTTTGGGCAGCATGCCTTTGACCGCTTTTTCCAGCACGCGCTCGGGGAATTGCTGCTGCATTTCGGTAAAGTTGCGCTCATAAATACCGCCCGGATAACCTGAGTGGCGATAGTATTTTTTGTCCAGCGCTTTGTTGCCGGTTACACGCAGTTTGTCGGCATTGATCACAATGATGTAATCACCGGTATCCACGTGCGGAGTGTATTCGGGCTTGTGCTTGCCGCGCAGACGGCGGGCGATTTCGGCTGCCACGCGACCCAGAACTTTGTCTTGGGCATCAATGACAAACCACTCGCGCTTCACCTCATGCGGCTTGGCTGAAAAGGTTTTCATGGGGTCAATCCAAATAAATATACGGAAACCGGCGATTCTAATGAAATAACAATTTTTTGTCAATGCACTGCAACCGCTCCGCAATCATTCCGGCACCATTCCCCACACATCCGGCACGCCGGCATCCAACAGCACAACCATGCCGCGGCACTGGTCCGGCCATCAAACGGGCTTGCAAGCGGACACTCGCAAAATTTCTGCCCAGCGACAAAAGCTGTTTAAACCCCCAACCCGGGCTGTGTGGTTTCCACACCCACTCGATCAGGCAATGCGCTTGAAGGGCGGCAAGCAGGCCAACAGCTGCTTGCCGTAACGCGCGGTGAGCATGCGGGTGTCGAGAATGGTGACCCGTCCATAGTCCGACTCACTGCGGATCAGGCGCCCTACCGCCTGCACCAGTTTGATGCTGGCTTCCGGCACGGTGATTTCCATAAACGGGTTGCCGCCGCGCTGCTCAATCCAGCGGCTCTGGGTTTTTTCAATCGGATTGTCCGGCATCGCAAACGGCAGTTTGGCAATAATCACCTGCACACAGGCTTCACCGGGCAAATCCAGACCCTCGGCAAAACTGTCGAGACCAAAAATAATGCTGGCGCGCCCCGCAGCCAATGCTTCGTGGTGCTGACGCAACAAATGCGCCTTGGGCATCTCGCCTTGCATCAGCAACAAGGGCAAATGACTTTCAGGCAGCCTCAGGGCCACTTCCTGCATCTGCTTGCGCGAGGAAAACAATACCAAGGTGCCAATCGCCTCATCGGCCGCAATCAGCTTGGGCAACCAGGCGGCGATTTCCGCCGTGTGCGCGGCCGCATCTTTGGGACTGGCCGCCAGCGGCGGAATGTACAGCTCACCCTGCTGTGCGAAATCAAACGGACTGTCCAGCGCCAGGGTGGTGGTTTGCGGCAACCAGCACAAACCGGTTTGCCGCAGCAGCAAATCAAACTGTCCCAATGAGCGCAAGGTGGCCGAAGTCAGGACCGCACCGGCCGCCCGTCGCCACAAGCCGCCTGCCAGATGGCCGGCGCTGCTGATGGGCGAGGCATGAAAATCATAATCCGGCTTGTCCTGCAATCGGCGTGACACCCATTTGGCCAACGGGGCTTCGCCCTCGGCGGTGGTGGTCGACAACAGGTCCCACACCGCCACCAATTGTTCGGCCCGTGCCAGTGCCACGCCCCACTCGCCGCTCAAACGGTCAATCAGGGCGGCATCCTGATTTTTATCGCGCCGAGCGGCCGCCAGCGCCTCATTCAAGCCATTGCTATTTTTCAGCAATGCACGCGCTGCCAATGCGGTATTGTTCACCAAGGTCTGCAAAACCTCGGGAATCACCCCGTCCTGCCACAGCCACACCGGCGGATTAAAACCGTCCTGCGCCGCCAATGACGGCTCTTCGCCCAAATGAAACAGCCATTCGCCGAAACATTCCAGCAAGGCTGCCGCCGCCTCGTCTGCCAGATTGGCCAACTCGCCCTTGTCGGTTACCGACGCCACTTTAGCACTCAATGGCGGCAGCCGCTCCAAAAAGAACATGGCCTGATTCAAACTGTGCTCGGCCGCAAACTGGTTCAATGCCTTTTTGGCCAAATGATGGGCCTCATCAATGCAGTAAAAGCTGTTGGCCGGATCGGGCAAAATCACCCCGCCGCCCATGCCGATGTCGGCCAACAACAAATCGTGATTGGCCACCACCACATCCACCTGCTCCAAAGTTTCACGCGCCAGAAAAAACGGACATTCCGCCCGGTTGGGGCAGGCGGCTTTCAGGCAGCCGTGACGATCATTGGTGACCTTGCCCCACACGCCCTCATCAATCGCTTGCGGCCAAGTATCGCGGTCGCCATCAAAACGACGAGCAGCAAAGGCATCGGCCAGTTCGCGCAATTGGGCCAACTCCCCCGCTTTCGGTTTGCTGTCCCACAACACCGCCGGCATCTCCATGCCCGCCAGGCTGTCTTGGGCATGGCTCTGGGTCAACTGGTACAGCTTGTACGGACACAAATAACGCCCCCGCCCCTTGGCCAAGGCAAAACTGAGCTGCAAACCGCTGTGCTGAACCAAAAATGGCAAATCGCGACCAACCAGCTGTTCCTGCAACGCAATAGTGGCACTGCTGACAATCAATTTTTTGCCACGGGTTTGCGCCATCACCCCGCCCGCCAGCAGATAGGCCAGACTCTTGCCCACCCCGGTCGGGCCTTCAATCACCACAATGCTCTCCCCTTCCCGTTGCGGCAATTCACCACCTTCCACCCGGTTTTGGCAGCGGGACAAGGTTTGGGCAATCGCCGCCAACATCTGCCGCTGCGCTGCCCGCGGCCGAAATTGCGGCAGGTTTTGCGCCAAGGTCTGATAATGGTCGCGAATGGCGTTTTTTTCTAAATCAGTAAGCATCAACGGGCCGTCAGGCTGCCTGAAAGGGGTCATTATATAGCGGAAAGGTCTTGGGACGGCAAAGGCATGTGAGACCTTTGCCCAATACCCATCTGCGGCGAATTTCTGCGTTGCGCGCTGCTCGCTCGTTTGCCTAACTCTATGTTATGTCTGCACTCGCTGTGCTGCTGCGCCTTGAACTTCATCCACATCTGGATATTGGGCAAAGGTCTCATGAG
>JBHAET010000232.1:0-4066 GCA_041855705.1 Neisseriaceae bacterium | reverse complement strand
TTCGCGCAGGCGGCTGGCCAAGCGGGTAAAGTCACTGTCGCTGGAAACCAGGCAGAAACCGTCAAATGTGTTGGAATACAGCAAATCCATGGCGTCAATCACCAGTGCCATGTCGGTGGCATTCTTGCCCTTGGTATAGGCAAATTGCTGTACCGGTGTGATGGCGTGCGGCAGCAGGGCATTTTTCCATTTTTTCAGGCCGCTGCTCCAGTCGCCATAAATGCGCTTGACGCTGGCAATGCCATATTTGGCAATCTCTTCCAACAAGGCTTCCACAATGTCGGCCGAAGCATTGTCGGCATCAATCAGGACCGCCAGTTTCGGTGAATGGTCGTTGTTCATCAGATTAAGCTCCATTGGGTTGGGATTCGGATTTCGGGCGGTTTCAGGCCGGGATGGTTTCGGGTGCAATGGCTTGGGCAAAGGCATCGATAATCGGCTGAATGGTGTCGTATTTCAGTTTCAGTGCCGCTTTGTTGACCACCAGCCGGCTGGAAATGTCGGCAATGTGCTCCACCGCTTCCAGATGATTGGCTTTAAGCGTGTTACCGGTGGACACCAGGTCCACAATCGCATCGCTCAAACCCACCAGTGGCGCCAATTCCATTGAACCGTACAGCTTGATCAGGTCAACGTGTACGCCTTTGCCGGCGAAATGTTCGGCGGCAATGTCCGGATATTTGGTCGCCACCCGCAAGCGGCAGCCCGGCTGGCTGGCAGTGTGGTAGTCGAAACCGCGCGGCACCGCCACCATCATGCGGCAGCGGGCAATATTCAGATCCAGTGGCTGGTACAGACCGTCGCCGCCGTGCTCGGTGAGTACGTCTTTACCGGCAATGCCGAAATCGGCGGCACCGTATTGAACATAGGTGGGTACGTCGGTGGCGCGCACAATCACCAGCCGGATGTGCGGGTGATTGGTGCCGATGATCAATTTGCGCGAATGCTCGGGATTTTCCGAAGGCTCAATGCCGGCGGCGGCCAAAAGGGGAAGGGTTTCTTCAAAAATGCGCCCTTTGGAGAGGGCAATGGTCAGTTGGTCGGTCATGGAAAAGGGGATAAAGTCATCAAAAATCAAAATGGAGCCATTCAACTGGCGGCCACCGCCTCAATCCGTTGTTTTTTCTGGGTGGTCAGCCCATCCCAATCAGGCTTGCATTCATTGTCAACAGATTCTGGTCGGGTTTTGGCAAAAGTGCCAGTCTGTATCGGGCATCATGGCAGAAAAATCAACGCATTCGACCATATGGGTGTCGGATAAGGCGTAATCAAAACAATACCGCAAAGATGTCGGAACCATTATTTATTTCACCGCTATGGCATGGGCGGTTGCCCGTTGCGGTTGGGTTTCGGCAAGGATATTATAGGGTGAAAAAATAAAAAAATCCGCCCCCAAAGGCGGATTCAAAAGAAAATGAATTTTTTTATTTATAAGTATGATAAATATCAATAAATTATATTTTAATTTATCGCGTAGAAATAAAACGGTTTTACAGTGCATGAAACGCCCACCAGCTCGGTGGCATCAACAGCAGGGCAAACAGCAGCAAGGCCGCTTCGATTGAAAAAAACGATTTCTTTTTGGCGGCATCGGCATGCTCATCGGCCAGAATCATCAACCCAAAGGTACTGGAGAGCAGCAGCATTAAGCCCACGGGCAAAAACAGCAGATAATGCAGGTTGCTGGTGACCGTACCCACCACCGACATACCGATCAGGGCGCAGGCGGCCAGAAAAGAAAAACAGCTGAGCAAAAAATGTTTCTGCGTGCTTTGGTAAATCTGATTGAGCATGGCAAACTCCTCGGCAGGCTGGACAGGAAGCGGGAATCTGGCGCTGTATGGCCGATAGCCGGTGGTACGCGACTGCATTGGATCCGGACATGCGTGCGGCCTGCGGCAGATGGCGTGGTCTTGGGCCATGATCTTCAATGGCCGTGGCGACTGGTTTATTCTAGCAAGATTTTCAGATCATGCGCCAATTGGGTGGCGGTTTGGCCATGCGGCTCGTACACCGTGGTGATTCCCTGACGGTCAATCAGGTAGCTGCCGGCGCTGTGGTCCACCGTGTAATGTCCGTCGCTGCGCGGTACTTTTTGGGCGGCAATCCGGTAGCGGTGCTTGACCTGTTGCCAGGCGGCGGTTTCATCGGCGGTGGCGGTCAGGCCGATGAAG
This sequence comes from Neisseriaceae bacterium, assembly GCA_041855705.1. Classification (GTDB taxonomy): domain Bacteria; phylum Pseudomonadota; class Gammaproteobacteria; order Burkholderiales; family Neisseriaceae; genus JALJZY01. Next base: position 1,892 of record JBHAET010000232.1, on the reverse strand, counting down.
GTGGGATTGAAGGCCGGGACATATTGTGCCAGCAAAGCCGGTGTGTCGCGCTCCGGGTCAACGCTGACGAACAACAGCTGCACTTCGCCGGCCTGATCGCCCAATTGGGCCAAGGCTTCGGCATAGGTAAACAGGCTGGAGGGGCAGATGTCCGGGCAATGGGTGTAGCCGAAAACCAGCACCACCACTTTGCCGCGAAATGCCGACAAGGATCGGGGTTGGCCGTGGTGGTCGGTGAGGGTAAAATCTCCGCCCAGTTGTTCGTTGCGCACATCACTGCCCAGCCAGCGCGCCGGTACCGGTTGGCTGGCGGCGTGGTCGGTAGAGGACGGGCAGGCGGCCAGCAGGCCGCAGAGCAACAGGATGGACAGGGTGCGCAGCATGGAACGTCTTTCGTTAACGGCTGCCGCTTTCAGGCAGCCTGGTCATGGTCGCATCGCCCCACCGCTGGCGGCGAATCAAGGCTATTTTGCGGGTGGCGGATGTCTGGGTTAGGTTGCGGGCAATGGGAGTGTTGTCCGGGTTTTGCTGTCGATGACGGTATTTATTTTTTTATAATAATCAAAAATATGTTTGATCGTTGGCAAATTTTTCCGCCGGTGTGGCAGGCAAATGCTTTACAGCGGACGCCAAGCCGTTATAATACACGCTTTCTCACCTGCCCAGGTGGCGAAATTGGTAGACGCAGGGGACTCAAAATCCCCCGCCGAAAGGTGTGTCGGTTCGAGTCCGACCCTGGGCACCACATCACTGCTCACCCGTAACGGGTGATTTTTTTTGTTCATCCGGTATGGGCGGTCGTCAATTGTCCGATGCCGCGCACGGTGGTATTTTTTGCTAAAATGCCGCCTGTTGACACAACAGGCGGTGCAGGCAGTGGCAGGCAAAAAAGTATTGCTGGTGTATTATTCGCAAACCGGTCAGTTGCAAACCTTGGCACAGAACTTTGTGGTGCCGTTACAGTCGGATGCCGGCATTGAGGTTGAGGTGCTGGGCTTGCAACCGGTCAGTCCTTATCCTTTTCCGTGGCGGTTTTGGCGTTTTTTTAACACCTTTCCGGAAACCGTGCATTTGCAACCGGCTCCCATCGTGCCGCCGCAAACGGCCCACACGCGCTATGACTTGGTGGTGATTGCTTATACGGTGTGGTTTTTGTCGCCGTCACAACCGATAACCGCTTTTTTGCAAAGTCCGCAGGCCGCGGCTCTGTTGCGCGATACACCGGTGGTGACCCTGATTGGCTGTCGCAATATGTGGCTGATGGCGCAGGAAATCGTCAAGCAGCAATTGGCCAGTCTCGGTGCGCGGCTGGTGGGCAATGTGGTGAAGATTGATGCGTGCAGCAGTGCGGCCAGTTTTATCACCACCCCGGCTTGGATGCTGACCGGTGAGCGGCAGTTTTTCCGTTCGTTGCCGGCAGCCGGCATCGCCGAGGCAGATTTGGCTGATGCCGCCCGTTTTGGTGCGCGTACCCGCGATGTGCTGTTGTCCGGAACGCCGGATGAAACCCTGTTTCGCGGCATGGGTGCGGTACGGGTGAATGAGCGCCTGATTTTCAGCGAACGGGTGGCACGGCGCAGTTTCTACCTGTGGGGCAAGCTGTTGCTGGCGGCGGGGCGCGTTTCGCCCAAGCTGCGCCATGCGGTACTGGCGTTTTATATTGTGTTTCTGGTTGGCATCATTTTGACGGTGGTGCCCATCAGTGCGGCGCTCAAGGCGGTGCTCAAGCCCTTGCTCCGACAGCGGATTGCACGGCAGCGGGCCTATTTTAGCCAACCTTCGGGCGAATAACCGGCCGGTGCCGGAGTTGCATACCGGTGGCCAGGGTCAATTGTCAACAGACCCTGGGCAGTATCCGACAGGCGGAGACCTTTGCAAAACCCCCATCTGCG
>JBHAET010000231.1:0-2645 GCA_041855705.1 Neisseriaceae bacterium | reverse complement strand
CTTATCGGTAATCTGTGTTGTTAAAGAGCATTCCCTGCTGTCGCAGCAGCGAAGAAGGCAAACTATACACAACCCCAATCCACTCAGTCAACACCCCAATACACCCAATCCCCCACAAAATACAGACAACCACTGTTTTTACAAAGAATTTTAATCTCAACATCAACACTCAAAATAACCAAACCTCCAAAACTGCTAGCAAACAGCATTCAGGCAGCCTAAAGGCTGCCTGAATGCTGTTTGCAAACTCATTTTGCAGGATCAACAAACTGCACCCCCGCCAGCTTGGATGTCAGCACCGCCTGGCGCAAAGCCGCCAATGCCCTGGGCCGGACAAAGTTGCGGCGCGATGCCAAGACAATGCGCCGCTGCGGACTGGGCGACTGAAACGGCACAATGCTGAACAGCAAATGGTCGTTCTCCGTCAGCGCCGTTGCCGGCAGAATGCTGATGCCCAAACCGCTGGCCACCATATGGCGTATGGTGTTGATGGAGCTGCCCTGCACGCTGTTGGCCAAGCCTTGAATTTTCTGGCGTGCGGCCAGTTCGCTGCAGCTGGCCAGCACATTGTCGCGCATGCAGTTGCCTTCGGTCAGCAGCAGCACTTTTTCTTCGGCCAATTGTGCCGGGGTCAGCGCATCACACGCTTCAAACGAGTGGTCTTTGGGCACAATCACAAAAAACGCTTCATCGTACAGCGGCACGGTTACCAAACCGGGCTCATGAAACGGCTCAGCCACCACCGCAGCATCCAGATCACCTTTTTTCAGGGATTCGGTCAGGGATTCGGTGTGATTTTCATCCAGCTGCAACGGCATGTCCGGCGCCACCTCGCGCAATGCCAAAATCAGCTTGGGCAACAGATACGGCGCTACAGTAAAAATCAGTCCCAGCCGGAATACGCCTGCCAGTTCATCCTGTTCGGCACTGGCCAGCCATTTGATGCGCTCGGCCTCTTCCAACACCCGGCGCGCTTGCTGCACAATGCGTTCGCCGGCTTCGGTGGTCATGATTTCGCTGCTGCTGCGGTCAAACAGCGACACCCCCAATTCCTCTTCCAGTTTTTTGATTGCAATCGACAGCGTGGGCTGGCTGACAAAGCTGCGCTGGGCGGCGCGACCGAAGTGCCGCTCTTGCGCCACTGCCACAATGTAGCGCAACTCCGTCAGGGTCATGCCTCGGCCTTTTTACCGGCATCCGGTAAGGTGATGTTCAATTCCAGCACATCCACCCCGTCCTGCTTTTCCTGGGAAATGCGGATGTCGTCCAGCGAAACATGCACATATTTGGACAGAACCTCCAGCAACTCTTTCTGCAAAGTGGGCAAATAATCCGGCGCCTGTGCCTTAACCCGCTCCTGGGCAATGATGATTTGCAGACGGTCGCGGGCAGTTTGGGCGCTGTTTTGCTTTTTGCCCAGCAAGAAATTGATCAGGGACATGACTTAGCCTCCGAACAAACGCTTCAGGAAGCCTTTTTTCTCGGCTTCAAGGAAACGGATCGGCCGATCTTCGCCCAACAGACGCGCCACCACATCTTTGTAGGCCTCGGCGGCAATGGCATCATTCATGTGAATGACCGGCGAGCCGGAGTTGGAAGCCTGCAAAACATTTTGTGATTCGGGAATCACGCCAATCAGCGGAATGCGCAGGATGTCGCAAATGTCTTCCACCGACAGCATTTCGCCCTTTTCTACCCGTTCGGGAGAATAGCGGGTAATCAGCAAGTGTTCTTTCACCGGCTCCTGGCCCTGCTCGGCCCGGCGGCTCTTGCTCGACAAAATGCCCAAGATGCGGTCAGAGTCACGCACACTGGACACTTCCGGATTGGTGGTCACCACTGCTTCATCGGCAAAATACAGCGCCATCAACGCACCTTGTTCGATGCCGGCCGGCGAATCGCAAATCACGAATTCAAAGCCCATCTGCTCGGTGAGGGTTTTCAGCACCCGTTCCACACCATCGCGACTGAGCGCGTCTTTATCGCGAGTTTGCGAGGCCGGCAGAATAAACAGGTTATCGCAATGTTTGTCCTTGATCAGCGCCTGATTTAAGGTAGCCTCTTCCTGAATCACATTGATCAGGTCATACACCACCCGCCGCTCGCAACCCATGATCAAATCCAGATTGCGCAGGCCAACGTCAAAGTCGATCACGGCCGTCTTGTGGCCACGCAAGGCCAAGCCGGCTGCCAGACTGGCACTGGTGGTGGTCTTGCCGACACCGCCCTTACCCGAAGTCACTACAATGATTTTTGCCACGAGGTTTCCTTTGCTTAAAATAATGGCTTCAACATAAAAACCGAATCATACAATATTTATTCTGCATGTCCGCAGTCTCTTAGCTTCAGGCTGCCTGAATGGCGGCCACCACCAAACGGTCGTCCTGCAAATGAATCTGCACTGCTTTGTGATCCAGATTGGGCGGCAGGTTTTGGTCAAACACCCGGTAAATTCCCGCCACCGACACCAACTCCGCCTGCATGGACTGGGCAAAAATGCGGGCCCGCTTGTTGCCGGCCGCACCGGCCAATGCGCGGCCGCGCAAGGGGCCATACACATGGATATGGCCATCGGCAATGATTTCCGCACCCTCGCTGACCAAACCCAACACAATCAGGTCCGCATTTTCGGCATACACCTGCTG
>JBHAET010000230.1:0-4281 GCA_041855705.1 Neisseriaceae bacterium | reverse complement strand
GATTTCTTTGGCTTTGTCGGTGAATTTGGGCGCCATCAGCACTTCAAGAAACTGGCCGGTAACCGCTTCTACGGTTTCGGCATCCACTTCGCGGTTAAAGGCGATGATGCCGCCGAACGCGCTGGTGGTGTCGGTGGCAAACGCCAGTTTGTAGGCATTGAACGGGGTATCGGCCACCGCCACGCCGCAGGGGTTGGCGTGTTTCACAATCACGCAGGCGGGTGCGTCAAACGCTTTGACCGCTTCCCAAGCCGCGTCGGCATCGGCGATGTTGTTGTAAGACAATTCCTTGCCCTGCAACTGGTGATAAGCGGCCAGGCTGCCGGCGGCGGGATACAGGTCGCGGTAGAAGGCGGCTTGCTGGTGCGGGTTTTCGCCGTAGCGCATTTCCTGCACTTTCACCCAGCTTTGATTGAACTGGGCCGGGAATTCGCCGATTTCCGGCTCGCCCGTGAGTTTTTCGTCTGACACGCTGGTTAAATAATTGGAAATCATGCCGTCGTATTGGGCAGTATGACTGAAGGCTTTGCGCGCGAGATTGAAGCGGGTTTGGTCGCCCAGTTTGCCGCCGTTGTTTTGCAGCTCTTCAATCACGGCGGTGAAATCGGCGTTGTCGGTCACAATGGCGACGTGTTTCCAGTTTTTAGCGGCGGAGCGCACCATGGTGGGGCCGCCGATGTCGATATTTTCAATCGCCTCTTCCAGCGTGCAGCCGGGTTTGGCGATGGTAGCGGCAAACGGATACAGGTTGACGCACACCAGATCGATGTTGCCGATGCCGTGCTCTTCCATTTTGGCAACGTGTTCATCCACATCGCGGCGGCCGAGGATGCCGCCGTGGATTTTCGGGTGCAGTGTTTTCACGCGCCCGTCGAGCATTTCGGGGAAACCGGTGTAATCGGCCACTTCAATCACCGGCACACCGGCATCAGCCAGCAGTTTGGCGGTACCGCCGGTGGAGAGGATTTCCACGCCCAGTTGATTGAGCGATTGGGCAAATTCGACCACGCCGGTTTTGTCGGACAGGCTGATCAGGGCACGATGAATCTTGGGCATTTCGGGATTCCTTATCAGGATAACAATGAAAACTGAAGCTGACATTCGTCTCTGGGGCCGGCATCAAACCCGCACATCAGGCATCAGGAAGGCAAATTGCCGCAACCAGGCGGCCACCAGTGCGGATGCCTGTGCATGGGGCCGGGGTTCATGGCTGATCAGGTGCAAGGCATCCTCGTGCAGCATGATTTCCAGTGCCGCTGTCGGATGCACATACCATTCAGGGGGTTCTTCACCCACCGGATTGTACACAAAGCCGGCCTGACGAATGGCATTTTGCAGCTGGTGCCGCTGGGCCGGCGTAAAGCACAGGCCGGCAATCGGCGGATGATGGGCAGCAAGCAGCCAGTCGTCACGCATGGGTTTTCCTTATCCACACCGGATGCCGCAGCCCGCGGCATCGCAACAGACGGCGCAACACTACCACCGGGACGCCGTACCCCAACCGGCAACAGGACACCTGTTCAGGCAGCCTTGTCCGGCCGCAAACGTGGCCACAGGCCGGCGGTCAGGGTGGCCGAGAGCACCAGCACAATGCCCGCCCACGACAGCGGCGAAATCGTCTCTCCCAGCAACCAGACTGCCAACAGCACACCGAATACCGGCTCCAGTGCCAACAGCAGGCCGGACAGATTGGCCGACACCCTGCCGATGCCGCGGTTCCACAACCAATAGGCCAGCCAGCTGCAACCGACCCCCAGATACAGCAAACCCAGGCTGCCCGTCCAGCTCCAGTGTACGGTGTGGCTGTCGGCCAGCAGCAGGGCAAACGGCAGGCACATCGGCACCGACAACATCAACGACAGCGCGGTATAGGCCGGCGCACCGATGTCGGCGATCAGCTGCTGGGTTGGGCGCATGATCAGGCAGAACAACAGTCCGGCCAGCAACACCAGCAGGCAACCGAACAGGCTGATGCTGTGTTCGCCGGTCACATGCGCCCCGCCGGCAATCAGAACCGCCACGCCGACAAAAGCGGCCGCGCCGCACAGCCAGTGATGCCACTGCGCACGGTCACCGAAAAAGACCTGCCCCACCAGCACCATCAGCAAAGGCTCCAGCCCGACAATGGTGACGGCACTGGCGGCCGAAGTGTATTTGACCCCGAGAAACTGCAGCATCAGCACCGCCACATAATTCAGGAACGACAAGCACAGCAGCGACCGCCAGCGGTTTTTGGGCACCCGGCCCAAGTGGCGGCGGCAGAACGGCAGCGCAATCGCCGCCGCAATCATCAGCCTGCCCTGCACCATCCAGGCCGGGTCCAGCATGGTGTAAACGTATTTGGCCGCCACAAACGAGCTGCTCCACATCATCAGGGCGGCAATCAGATAAAACATGGCTGGCTCAGGCAGATCAGGTGATGTCCAAGAGACCGTATTGCAGCAGTTTTTTGCGCAAGGTGTTGCGGTTGAGGCCCAGCACCCGGGCGGCTTTGGACTGGTTGCCGCCGCAATGCGCCATCACGCAGCGCAACAAAGGAGGTTCCACCTGGCCCAGCACCAGGTTGTACACATCGTGCGCCGGCTCGCCGTCCAAGTGGGTGAAGTACTGTTGGAGACTGTGCTCGATGCTGCGGGTAATTTCGTTTGCTTGGCTCATGGTGGGGTGTCTTGCTCAAACTTGCTCAAAGAAATGGCCGCCGGCACGAGGAGCCGCCCGGGCGGCCGGTCATGCCGTGGCACGGCCAGAGTGCCCGCAACCCGCGATCGGAAGCGCGGCAGGCATCAATTGGCCGGCGGCGGCTCATCATACGAACGCGGCCAATGCGCCAAGGGCTGTTGTGCCAATGTGGCGGCCAACGCACGGTGTTGCTCGGTGCTGCGCTCCAGCGTATTGATGTGGCGGCGTGCCGCTTCGGCATCCGGCAAACGTGCCAGATACCAGCCGATGTGCTTGCGCGCGATGCGCACGCCGGCGCTTTCGCCGTAAAAATCATACATGGCCGCCACATGGGCCAGCACGGTGTCGCAGGCTGCCTGAAACGGCATCGGCGGCGGCAGGCTGCCGTGGGCCAGATGGTGCGCCACATCAGCAAACAGCCACGGTTGGCCCTGGGCGGCCCGGCCGATCATCACCCCGTCGGCACCGGTTTGCGCCAGCACCGCCGCCGCTTTGGCCGGACTGTCGATGTCACCGTTGACCCACAGCGGGATGCGCAAGCTGCGCTTCACTTCGGCAATCAGCCCGTATTCGGCCGTTCCGCGGTACATCTGGGTGCGGGTGCGGCCGTGCACCGCCAAGGCGGCAATGCCGGCCGCCTCGGCCAGCCCGGCAATCACCGGCAGGTTGCGGTGCTCATCGTCCCAGCCGAGCCGGGTTTTCAACGTCACCGGCACCGGCACTGCCGCCACCACTGCCTGCAAAATTTCGGCCACCAGTGCTTCATTCTGCAACAGGGCGCTGCCGGCCAGCACATGGCACACTTTTTTGGCCGGACAGCCCATGTTGATGTCGATCACCTGGGCGCCGCGGTCCACGTTCAGGCGTGCCGCGGCCGCCATTTGCTGCGGGTCGCTGCCGGCAATCTGTACCGCGATCACGCCGCTTTCGCCCCGGTGGTCGGACCGGCTCAGGGTTTTGCGGGTGTGTTGCAGGCTCGGATCGCTGGTAACCATCTCCCCCACCGCCCAGCCGGCGCCAAACTGGCGTACCAGCATGCGAAACGGTTTGTCGGTGATGCCGGCCATCGGTGCCAGGGCCAATGGTGCGGACAAAACATGACCGGCAATCTGCATGACTCGGGTTTCCGTCATCAAATTGCGAATTGTACCGGTTTGGCATGACGCCTCCAAGCGCCCTGCGGCACAGCATCGCCCACCGGGTAATCTTTGCGGGTTTGTCCAGTTCGCGGCATCACGGCCATCACGTTTTTTCGCGTTATAATCCGCCCCTTTAAACCGGAGGTGCCGCATGCTGTTGCTTCTGGGCAGCCCCGACTGCCGCCGCGATTACGATGCCGGGCAACTGGATGCCGATGATGCACGCCGCCTGCAGGTGGCGCCGGGCCTGGCACTGCGCGCCGACTGGCAAAGCAGCCGGGTACTCAAGCAGCGGGCACGCCAGCACGCACTGCCGGTGCGCTCGCTCAGCCACAGCCGGGGCGCCGCGGCACTGTGTTGCGGCCATGGGGTGGCCGGCCTTGATCTGGAAGCACTGCGTCCGCGCGACTTTGCCGCCCTGCTGGCCTCATGTGCCCGCCCGGCGGAAACCGGCTGGTGGCAG
>JBHAET010000229.1:0-4642 GCA_041855705.1 Neisseriaceae bacterium | reverse complement strand
GGCGCTTTTCGCACGCAGCGCACCGCCAGCCTGCGCCGGGCGAATGGCGAGCTAATTCAGCCTACGGCGTGCAGGTGCTGCCCATCGAGCCGCAACGCGAATGGCAGCAACGCGCCGAAAACGTGCTGCAACATCTGCCCCAAACACCGGTGTACGCACGGGTGGACGGGCTGATTAGCCGTGAAAACGGCTTTATGGTGAACGAGGTAGAGCTGATTGAGCCAGCGTTGTACCCGCATTTGCGCCCGGAATGCTCGCAGGCATTGCAGGCAGCCTTGCAAAATCCTCGAAAAAGCCGCGAAAAAACCGTTGAAACGCCTGAAAACTTCACGAAAGAGCGAGAGCATCCCAAAGGCGGCTTGGTTTGACGGCGTTTGCATGCCACTCACGGATTTATCGGCTTGATTTCCTGCGGTTGCAGTTTTTGCACAGCATCTGTCCGTTTTCCAGCGTGGTTTTGCCGCCTTGGCTCTACGGCGTGATGTGGTCGCCTTCCATTTACGCACTCAAGAGTGTTTTGACAATGCGGACATGCGACAGACCCGGGCATTGCGCATTAACGCTGTTGCGCTAGCATCATTTGCCCGGTGAAATCGCGCACGCTCAGCAACTGCTCTTGCTGGGCCGCAGAAAAGCTTTCATGCAGGCTTTTGGGAATAACCAGCCGCACGCCTGCGCGTGACATTTCATCGGTCTGGTGGGTGCTGATGGCAGGCTCCAGCGTGGCCAAGGTGCTTGCGTGGAATACGTGCAGCTTCCGTCAGGATTTGCCGCCAGCGGTCTTTGCATATTTTTACCGCCGGCATGGGCAGGCGATTTGCTCGGTACCCGCTTCATGACATGCATCCACCACTCGGCTTGTTTCGTACAAATTCGGCAAATGCTTGCTGGAAACGCGAAACTGGCTGCGCGCCTTGGGTTTAGGTTTTGCGCCGGAAATGCCTTCGAGCTTGATGCCCGGATCGTAATAAACCTTTTTCTCGTTTACCGCATGCAGGAACCGGCCGAAATCGGCGCCTTCGCCCAGCAACACGCTTCGGCCAAAACGATATTGTTTCTCGCTCCCCCCGCGCGCTTGCGATGGCACGAAGGCCGCGTGCGTGTGTTTTGTCTTCCAGTGGTCAAGCAGCTTGGCAAAGGGCCATGCGGCCGCCACGTTGTCTCTGCCGTCGAGCAATTGAATCGCGCCATCGGACGTATATCTGCCTGTGGCGGCATTGAAACCGTGCAGAACCATGCGCAGTCCGGTATCCTTGTGTGCCGCTTCGCCGACGCGATAGATGCCACCAAAGTTGAGCCGATCATCGCGGCCCCGCTTGTCGGCATAGCCATAACGGTGAACAAACGCTGCCACACCGTTCTCATTGTAATAACCGGCCGACGGATCTGGCGTGAACAAGGTCACAGTCGTGGAGCCGGGTTTGTCGATATTCGGCACCTGCCTCGCTTTCAGTTCCCAGCCCCTGAAATCAGGCAATGAATATCCGTTCGACCTGATCCCGAGCAAGGCTTCCAGCGTATTGCCGTTGCAGTTGGAAGCATTGCAGGGAACACGATTGCCACTCCTGTCCAGCCGAATTGAAGGCACCCAGCCAAGCCGATGGATACGGCACAGCTCGGTCATAAGCTCGAGAAAACCATCTCCCCCATCCTGCCCCGGCATTGGCAAAATATTGAGCACGCCATAGGCATCATGCGGTTCGGTTGCACGGATTTCCTTTGCTGCCGGCGACTCCGGGGGCAGCGTGATACCGAAAACCTTGCGGTCGTTGCCAAGACCAAGCAGCAATATGCGATCCGGGACTTCGCCACGTTGCCCTTTGACCCACAGCGAAGATGGTGACTTTTTGCAGCCTTGCAGAAAGCCGGAAAAGCGTACCTCCGGATATTGCGGGTAAAAAATCAATTGCGCTCTGGGCGCGTGTTGCGGCTGCCCGTTCTCGTCCAACCAGTAAAAATCAAGTGCGGAGCGGAAAACGGCCTCCTGCCTGCCGCTTTTCTCCGAGGTGGATGCGTGGGCAATTACCTCACCTGAAGGAATCTTCCCGAGCTGGGAAAAATCCGATGCAAGATATACTTGATTCTTGCTGTTCGCGTTCTTCGGCAAGATCTTGTAAAGAACTTCCGTCACGCCATTGTCACCAAACATGGCAAACACGTTGGCGAGATCGACTTTCGAGAGCCAGTTGTCTTGTTCATCAGCCTTTGTCATTCCCGCCCCCTCTTTTGACTTCATTGACAATGACATCAGCAAGTTTTTCCAGCCGGGTTGCGTCCAGCTCGCAAGACCAAATGACCAGCACGCGCCACCCCATTTCTTTCAATTGTTGCTCGACTCCGGCATCCCGGCGCACATTGTCGGCAAACTTTTCCTGCCAGAACGCGGTATTGCTTGCTGGCGTGGTGGCAAAGCGGCAACCTTCGTGCCGATGCCAAAAACATCCATGCACGAACACGACTGCATGGTATTTCGGCAAGACCAAATCGGGTTTGCCTGGCAAATCCGCATGCAGCCGGAAACGCAACCCCGCACGATGCAGGAAACTGCGCACAATCCGCTCTGGCTTCGTGTTTTTGCTGCGGATATTCGCCATCATCCGGCTGCGCGTAGCCGCATCGACAATGTCAGCCATTGGCTTGCGCTTCGGCATCAAGCCCCGCTGTACGCATGAACACCGGATAACAGGCATCAATCACGGCATTGCCATGCATGGAAAACATCTGCTGCATGATGCCGTCCAGTTCCTTGCATCCTTCCGCGGTAAATGCAGGCTTCCCGGTTTCTATGGAAACAATGTCCTTCGGTGTGTCCTCGGGATGAAACAGAAGCCCATGCCTTGCCATTTCGGCAAACCATGCCTGCATTCCCTCAGCAGTGTTTGATTCAAAAGCCGGGATTCGCGAAGTGTGCATTTTGTTTCTCCATTCAAGCCATCGCAAAAAGGGACTGTTGCCGGGACGTTTCGCCAGCCGACAGTTCCAAGATATACGGTTTCATGATGCGTGCCATTTCCCGCATGACGGGCATCACCACACTGTTACCGAACTGCCGGTACGCTTGCGTATCACTGACCGGAATTCTGAAGGTATCAGGAAAACCCATCAGGCGCGCGCATTCGCGCGGGGTGAGTCGGCGGGGGCGTTTGCGCTGCCCTTGCCAGACGAGGATTTCCGAGCCGTCCTTGTAATAGCGGGCAGAGAGGGTGCGGGTCACGCTGTCGGGGTAGGCCAGCCCGAAGCCGAAACCATTGCCTGCGGCACGGTGTTTTTGCGCGTAGGCTTGCAGGTATTCCCACAGTCTGGGCGTGAGGGTGTACTTATCCTGTACGGTTTGTTTTGTGTGGTTGAAAAAGCGCCCGTCGTCCCAGTGTAAAAACGGCTCGCTGCCGTCGGTTTTGTGCAGGATGCTGCCAAGGCACGGGCCGGTTTCGGGCAGGTGCAGGCTGTCCCACGAAAAGTCCGTTTTCTCGCGAAAGCCCGCGATAAGGATGCGCTCGCGGTGCTGCGGGGTGAAGTGTTGCCCGTCGATGACGCGATAATGCACGTCGTAGCCCAGTTCTTCGGCAAGCGTTTGCAAAATGACGCGGAAGGTGTTGCCCTTGTCGTGCGAGACGAGGTTTTTCACGTTTTCCAGCAAAAAGGCGGCGGGGCGCTTGGCGGCGATGATGCGCGCCACGTCGAAAAACAGCGTGCCTTGCGTGGTGCATTCAAAACCGTGCGGGCGGCCCAGTGCGTTTTTTTTGCTCACGCCCGCGATGCTGAAGGGTTGGCAGGGAAAGCCGGCCAGCAGCACGTCGTGGTCGGGAATGTCATCGGCGGCAATTTGCGTGATGTCGCCCACAAAGGGGTGATGGTTGCCGTGGTTTTCAATGTAGGTCTTGCGCGAAAAATCATTCCATTCGCTGGTGAAAACGCATTGGCCGCCGTGGGCTTCAAAGCCCATGCGGATGCCGCCAATGCCGGCAAAGAGATCAATGAAACGGAAACCGGCGGCCTGCCCGTAGCGGGCAGCAGGCTCCCTCGCCACAAGCGGGCGCAAGGCGGCTTGCAGCATGGACGGGCAAGGAGTTTCGCCTTTTTCCCAGCGGCGGAGGGTGCGGGTGGTGATGCCGAGCTGCTCGGCCAGTTCGCGCTGGCTGTAGCAGGTGCGCAGGTCGGAGAGGATTTGGGCGGCTTCGGTCATGATGTAACTCTGGGAATGAATGCGGACATTATGTCCGCTTTTGCTCACATTTTTAGGTTGCTGCGCGTTTTTTGCTTGCCTGCCGGCCCCTGTTCGCTTGAGGCATCAGATCGCTTGATCGCCCGTCTCTGCTCAAAGTCCACTATCAAAATATAGTTTTTTGGGCATGCAAAGGCAGCCAAGGGCGCACGCATGGTCTGCCTTTTGGGGCTTGGCTTTGCTTGCCTTTCAGCGCCGCAGCACCGGCGCGATGGCTTGGCCGGTGTGGGTGCCCGCCCGCACCACCTCTTCGGGCGTGCCTGCGGCGACGAGTTGGCCGCCGCCGTCACCGCCTTCGGGGCCAAGGTCGATGATCCAATCGGCTTCGGCGATCAGGTCCAGGTCGTGTTCGATGACGATGACGCTGTGGCCGCCGTCTGCCAGGCGGTGCAGCACGTGGATGAGTTTTTCCACATCCTG
>JBHAET010000228.1:0-5079 GCA_041855705.1 Neisseriaceae bacterium | reverse complement strand
TGCTCGCCGCTGCCGGTCAGCCACCCGGTCAGCACCAGGGTGATGAGGGCGATCACCACCACCATCGGCACAAACACCGCCGCCACCTTGTCGGCAACCCGGGCAATCGGGGCCTTGCTGCCCTGCGCTTCGGCCAGGGCCTGCATCATGTCGCCCAGCAAAGTGTTGCGACCCAGGGCGGTGGCGCGATACACCACACTACCATCGGTATTTAGCGCACCGGCCAGCACCCGGTCGCCGGCCTGTTTGAACAAGGGCTTGGATTCGCCGGTCAGATGGCCCTCATCAAACCAGGCCTCGCCGCTCACCACCACCCCGTCGGCCGCCACCCGTTCGCCGTGGTGTGCCTGCAATTCATCCCCCAGTGCCACCTGATCCACCGCCACCCGCTGCCATTGTCCGTCAATGCGTTTGCGCACTTGCCGCGGCGTGAGTTGCAACAGCAGGCCCAGGCTGTTGAGGCTTTGCTTTTTGGTGCGCTCTTCCAGAAACTTGCCCAGAGACACAAAGGCCAGCACCATCACCCCGGCTTCGAAATACAGGTGATCCATGGCCGCATGGCTGTTGCCGTGGCGCAGCAGCATCCAGCTCGAATACGCCCAAATCGACACCGTACCCAGGCTCACCAGCACATCCATATTCGCCAGCCCGCCACGTATCGAAGCCCAGGCGCCACGGTAAAACGGCCAGGCCAAACCCCACTGGGCGATGCTGGCCAGCACAAACTGCCACCACGGCATCGGCATCAGTGCGTGACTGCCTGCCAACATGCCGGCCATGCCCAACGCAAACGGCAAACACAGCAACAGCAACAGCCGCACCCGCCACGGCATCGCCACCGGAGCATCCGGCAATACCGGCTCGGCCGCCGGGCGGGCCTGAAAGCCCGCACGGGCAATCCAGGCGGCAATCGCCTCCGCATCGGTTCGCTCGGCGTCAAAGCGCACCTGTGCTTCCTCACCGGCAAAATTCACCTGTGCCTCCAGCACCGCACCCTGGCGGTTGAGCACTTTTTCGATCCGGCTGGCACAGGCCTGACAGGTCATGCCCTCAATGTGCAGGCGAATTTTCTGCTCCATGTCCACCACCCTGCCTCCATCGGCTCAATCCGGCACCACATCAAAGCCGGCATCGGCCACCGCCGACGCCAGGGCCGCCGCATCGGTGAGGCGGGAGTCAAACAGCACCCGGGCACGGCCTTCGGCCCATGCCACTTCCACACTGCTCACCCCGTCCACCGCCGCCAGCGCCTTGTGCACGCTGTTGGCACATCCCTGACAACTCATGCCGTCGATTTTGAGTTCCACATTTTGCATCAGCATACTCCTGATTCCGAATCAGCTGCCATGACCATATTGATGTCCATCCTCCGATGGTGCCATCACCCCGCCGACGGCAGCCGCATGGCCCGGCCGCACGCCGCTGTTGGCGGCAGCATACCGGCTTGCTGCCAACGACCGCCAGCATAAACCTTACCCCATGGTGAAGGTCAAGCCAAAAACCGCAAACTCCGTTAAAATACCCGCCCTTGCCAACCATCCCGCCGAGACCGCTTGCAGGCCGCCCCGGCGATCATGCGTGATGCGCCTGACCCAAATCAAACTTTCCGGCTTCAAATCGTTTGTCGATCCCACCACCATCGCCGTACCCGGCCAGCTGGTGGCGGTGATCGGCCCCAACGGCTGCGGCAAATCCAATGTGATTGATGCGGTGCGCTGGGTGCTGGGCGAAGCCTCGGCCAAGCAGCTGCGCGGCGAGAGCATGCAGGACGTGATTTTCAACGGAGCGGCCACCCGCCGGCCGGCCGCACGCGCGGCGGTGGAACTGGTATTCAACAACCACGACGGCAGCCTCACCGGCCCATGGGGCCAATATGCCGAAATCGCCATCAAACGCCAACTCACCCGCCAGGGCGAGTCCAGCTACTACATCAACAACCAGCCGGTGCGCCGCCGCGACATCACCGACCTGTTTCTGGGTACCGGCGTCGGTGCCCGCGGCTATGCGGTGATCGAACAGGGCATGATTTCGCGCATCATCGAAGCGCGGCCGGAAGAATTGCGCGCCTACATCGAAGAGGCGGCCGGCGTGTCCAAATACAAGGAGCGGCGTCGCGAAACCGAAAACCGGCTCAAGGACACCCGCGAACACCTGCAACGGCTGGCCGATCTGACCGGCGAACTGGACCGTCAGGTGGAAAAACTGCAGCGCCAGGCCAAAACCGCCGAGCGCTACCGCCAGCTGCAAGCCGAACTGGCCGGCCGCCAGGATTTGCTGGATTACGTACAGTGGCAGCAGGCCCTGGCCGATGCCGACGCCGCCACCGCCGAACACCAGCAGCATCAGGCGCAACAGGATGCCTTGAGCCAGCAGCAACAGCAGCTGGCCGAAACCGTACACCAGCTGCAACAAACCGAGCAGGCGCAGCAACAGCAATTGCACGAAGCCAACAACCGCCACGCCCTGTTGCGCGAGCATTGGGCGCGGCTGGAAGAGCAAATCCGCCACCGGCAAAACCTGCAACAGCGCTTCGAACGGGAAAAAGCCCAGGCCCAGTTGCAATTGCAACGCCTGCAACAGCAGCAGCAGCAACTGGCCGAAGAAGCGGCCCAACTGCAGGTACAGCAGGAAGAACAGCAGTTAGTGCTGGAAGAATGGGCCTTGCAGGTGGCCGAAGCCGAAGCCGCCCTGCCCGCTTGCGAACAGCAGGCGCACGACACCGCCCAGGCCCGCCAAAGCCAGCACGACGAATACAGCCGTCTGGCGCGCGAAGCGGCACTCAAACAACAGCAACAGCAACACGCCGAACACAACCACACCCGGCTGCTCCAACGCCAAAACCGCCTGCAAGAAGAGGCCGCCGCCCTCAATCTGCCGGCCGACATCGAAGTCGAAACCGCCCGCAGTGCCGCCGAACACGCCGAACAACAGCTGGCCGTGCTGGAGGCCGAGCTGGCCGACTGCGAAACCGACTGGCAGCACTGGCAACAGCAACAGCAACACGCCCGGCAAAGCCAGCAGCAATTGCAAGAGCAATGGCTGTCGGCACAGGCCCAGGAGCAGGCCTTAAGCGCCTTATTGCCCGATGCGGCCGCCGGCGACGGCTTTTGGGACCTCAGCAGCCAACCGGACGCACCGGCGCTGTGGCAACACATCGAAGTTGCCGAGTCCTGGCGGCATGCGGTGGCAGTGGCACTGGGCCGGCGGCTGCAAGCGCGCCAGCCCGGCCACGGTTTCAAACCACCGCAGCCGCTGCCGGCGGCGGCGGCCGTCTGGCTGCACGATGACGGCACCGAAGGCGAAGCCGCAGCCGACAGCGTGTGCCACCACATCCGTTGCGACCCACGCTTTCAGGCAGCCTTAACCCTGTGGCTGGGACCAGTGCGCTGCAGCCCGGATCTGGCACAGGCCCTGTCCCGCCGCCACGAACTGGACAACGACCAGGCCTGGCTGACGCCGGAAGGCCATTGGGTGGATGCCGCCGGCGTGATGCTGTATGCCGAGGACGGCAACGATTTGCTGCAACAGCGCGAACGCATCCGCCAACTGCAACAGCAGCAAGCCGAACTGGCCGCCCCGCTGGCCGAAGCCGAGGCCGCACTCCAGCACTGCCAGCAAGCCGCCGAGGCGGCCCAGTCACGGCGCAGCCAGTTGCAGGCCCAGCTGAAACAGCAACAGCAACAGTTTCAGGCAGCCTTGAACCACGCCACCGAATTGCTGGCCCGCACCAACCAGGGCCAGCTGCGAGCGCAACACATTGAACAGGAACTGGCACAACTGGCCCAGGAAATCCGGCAACACCAGCAGCATGCCGCAGCCGCCACGGCCGACAGCGACACCCTGACCGCCGCCCTGACCGCACTGGCGCAACAGCAACAGCAACTGGAAACCCAGCACCAGCAACAGCAGCAAGCCTTGAAACAGGCACAGCTCTTCCTGCTGGAAGCCCGCCGCCAGCACGGCCAGGCCGAGATGGCACGCCACCGGCTGCAACAACAGCAGCAACACCTGCAACAACAGCAAACCGCCCTGCGCGAGCAAAGCGACGAATGGCAGGAGCGGCAAAGCGAGCTGGCACTGGCCTATGAACACGAGCAGGCCCACGACGAACAGCAATGGCAGCTGGAAAACCTGAACAGCGAGCTGGAAACCGCCGGCGAAGCGCAACTGGCCGCCCGTCAGGCGCTGGAACACACCCAGCGCCAGCAGCAGCAACACTACCAGCAACAGCAGCAGCTGGCCCGCCAGCTGCCCGCGGCACAGGCTGCCACCCAGCAAGCCCTGTTGCAACAGCAGGAAGCCCTGATCAATGCCCGCCGCTTTCACGACCAATTGCAACAGCGGCAGGCCGATGTGCAGCAACTGGCCCAAGCCGCCGCTGCCGCTGCCGGGCCCGAGGTGCTGGCACAGGAAATCGGCACCCTGATCCAGCGCATCCAGGCACTGGGCGCCGTCAATCTGGCGGCACTGGAAGAATTGGCCGAGGCCGACGAGCGCAGCCGTTATTACGCCGAGCAAACCGCCGATGTGGAAGCAGCAATGGCCCTGTTGCAAGAGGCCATCACCCAAATTGACGAAGAAACCAAATCCCGCTTCAAAGCCACGTTCGACGCGGTCAACACCAAGGTGCAAACCTTCTTCCCCACCCTGTTCGGCGGCGGCGAAGCCAGCCTGCACATGGTGGGAGAGAACTTGCTCAGCGCCGGCGTGTCCATCATGGCCCGGCCGCCGGGCAAGAAAAACAGCACCATCCACCTGCTCTCTGGCGGCGAAAAAGCCCTCACCGCCATGAGTCTGGTGTTTGCCCTGTTCAGCCTCAATCCGGCCCCGTTCTGCCTGCTGGACGAAGTGGACGCGCCACTGGACGATGCCAATACCGGCCGTTTTTGCAATCTGGTCAAAGAAATGTCGGCCCAAACCCAGTTTCTCTACATTTCGCACAACCGCCTGACCATGGGAATGGCCGAACAACTGGTGGGGGTGACCATGCAGGAGAAAGGGGTGTCGCGGGTTGTGGCCGTGGACATCCAGCAGGCTCTGGATTTGGCCGAAGCCGGCTGAACCGGCAGCCTCCTGTCT
>JBHAET010000227.1:0-4818 GCA_041855705.1 Neisseriaceae bacterium | reverse complement strand
CCACAAACGCTACCGCAGATGGGTCTTGGCCGACCGTTTTCATCATATTTTTGAAGAACTGAACCGTGATCTCGATATGGAGTATGTCATGATTGACGGCACAATCGTCAAAGTTCACCGCCATGGTCAGGGGGCAAAAGGGGGACTCAAAATCAGGCCATCGGCAGATCCAAAGGCGGGATGACGACCAAGATTTTGGCCATGGTGGATGCTTTGGGAAACCTGATTGATTTCAAACTGATGCCTGGTCAGCGTAATGATATTTGCGGTGTTGAACCATTGATTTAAAGACAAGGAATTCGGTGCCTTGCTGGCAGACAAGGCATTTGATGCCGACTGGTTGATCAGGGGTCTGGATGCCAGAGGCAGCAAAGCAGCGATTCCGCCCAGAGCCAACCGGTCACGACAGCGTGACCATGATCAGGAAATGTATCAATGGCGGCATTTGATTGAAAACTTCTTTTGCCGCCTGAAAGAATTCAAGAAGATTGCCATGCGAGCGGAAAAAACGGATGCGTCTTTTGCGTCGAACATTTATTTGGCCGCGACGGTGCTTATGTTGTGTTAATTGTCAACAGACCCTAGGACACAGCCCCAAAAATAAAATTACGCCCATTGGCAGAATTTTAACCGGGGCAGAAAAATCTTATACAACAATTTTTTATGTCGGCACAAACTTTGGCGTTACCATGCGACTATAATTGAGTTAAGACAAAGCTTCTCACGATATCATGAATTTAGAAAATATCAGATATTACATTCCCAGATATCGGATCCTAATCCTAGGATTTATGTCACTATTTTGCGGTATTTTTACATTATTTCTTTTATTTTCGAGATTTGCCCATGGATTAGATTATTCTGATATATTTCTGCTGCCAATAGTTGCATTGTTATCTATAGCCACAAACTATTTTGGGATAAAAACTATTTTTAATAGTCATCAATTCATTCAACTTGAATTACAAGACAAACAACTTAAGTACTTGCTGGTTGGTAAAGGCAGGGGAGCCGGTCTAAATTATTTTTTCAGTCCAAGTTTTGATTCAATAGAATATGAAAACATAAAAAATGTTACTTTGGTTAAAGTAGATTTATTTGATAAAAGAATACAGATACTGAAAAAAGATAATTCTGCAATACTATTACCTTTTTTGTACAATGATATTGTTGAACTTGAAGACATTATAAATGAAATAAAAAAACGAATAAAATAAACGATAGAGTCTGTTGCCAATTGACTGGCGAAGCGGTTTTTTGAGGCAAAACCCGCGGATACCAAGTAAAAAACGCAGTAAGGTTAAACAACTTGCGAGCATTTTTAACACCGCAGACGGGGGGTTGACCAAAAACACCGCCGTTGCGTTGTGTGAACAGACTCTGGCATTTATTGGGGCTTTTGCATTTATAATTTATAAAGATTCAAGATTATGCGGAACCGGGGATGGGATGTAAAAATAAAATCAGGAAATTCAGCCGGCGGATGGGTTGAAAAGCAAACTTGATTCATTCGGGCGAAGTCATTTTGATCAAAATATTGCTCATGCTCATGATGGAGCGCAATATTGGGATTTACTTGTTTTCACCCCCCCCCCCATGGTGCTTGAATTTGGCATCAAAATGCCTACCTAATCATGACTCATTTTGTTGTCGCTGGCAGAGGAATGTGTGCCCAACGTGCTGGGCAATTCCCCCAATTGGAGAAAAACATGAAATTTTTTGGCTGGATGCTCTTATTGCTTGGCATTCTGGAAGTGTTGTCCATTGTACTGGTGGCTGACTGGTTGGGTGGTGGTGTCACGCTGTTGCTGCTGATTGCCAGTGTGATCATCGGCTTGGTGATGATGCGCAATATTGGCTTTTCGGCAATATTGATGGCCGGCGAGTCGGTACGCAGCCGTCAGAATATGTCACTCTATCAAATGCTGTGGCCCATCCGTTTTGTGGCGGCCGCTTTGCTGCTGATCAGCCCCGGTTTTGCCAGCGATGTGGCCGCATTGGTGCTGATGTTGCCGCTCAAAGGCAAGACTCGCCCCGGCCAAACGCCGTTTGGCCCTCGCCCCGGAAACCAGCGCGATGATGTCATTGAAGGTGAATACACAGTGCATCCCGATCAGGATCAGGCCGCACAGCGCCTGTCGCAATCCATGCGACGGGATTAGGGTATGGCGCCTACTTTACCGACAGCGCCATTGGATATCATGGCAAGTTCAGAAGAAGGGAGATATGCACCATACGATAACCCGAACCACTCGGGCGGGCAAATGAATACCGGCCACATATTTCCGTTTTTGCTTGATTCGCTTGCATGAGGTAGTGTGTACCCAAAGGAACAAAGCTGTAGGTAATCAACCACTGCGAAGTGGCTTAGAAAATTGGTCAATAGACTATCCACCGCCGAACAGGCGGCTTACTGCACACGGCTTCATTGCCGTTGTTTGAAGCCCAGTACCGGGTGCCAGTACCAGCCGCCGGTACTTGAGACGGGCACGTTGACCTGGGTGAAGCGTTTGGCGGCTTCATCCAGTGACAGGGATTGTGCCTCGGCCAGTTCCTTCAGGCTATCGAGCATGTCCGGTGTCATCCACGGCGAGATGCCGGGGCCGCTGTCGCGGGCAAGGTCGATGGGCGGGAAAAGCGATTCGTCCGCTTCGGTGTAGAGGCTGTGGCCAAAATGCTTGGCATCGTCCTGCACGCGCCATGCGTGCAGGCAGGTTTCATCCTCGTCGGGGCGAAATACCAGTGTTTGCTCGGGCTGGCCGGGGGCGCGGAAAGGCTGCTGCTGCGGCAAGGCCCAGGTCAGGTGTGCCAAGGGCTGGGTCCAGATCAGGCTGGCATTCCACTCTTCGGGTTTGTCATCGCGCAGCATCAGAAACATGCGGGCATGCTCCAAATCCACCCAACGGCGGTGCCATTGCAATGCCTGAACCTCTGCCGGGCGATGAATGCGTGAGCTGGCGTCGATGCACTGATATTGCTCGGGTGACATCAACTGGTGCAGGTCGTGCTCCTTGAACCGGATGGCCTGCTTTCGCCCAGCCGAAGGCGCCGATTCCTCGAAACCGGGGCGGATATAGGCCACTTGGCCGGGATGCTCGAAGTGGCGCAGGTTGTGGCTGAAGATGAAGACATTGGCGGCCTCCACGCCCCCCTCGCGGTGCCGGCGCACCCGTCCGGCCAGCTGGATCAGCGAGCGCATCGAAGAAGGTTCGACCACGGCCCAGTCATAGTCGTGGTCGCGGCCAACTTCCGCCACCGGGCTGGCCAGTACCACGAACAGATGATCTTGCTCGGGATATTGCGCCAGCCGCGCGCGGATGTCTGGCTGCTCAAGCACGGGATCGTGCGCGCCGCGACGGTCGAGCACGCGATCAAGCACCTTCTCGATTTCCGAGCACAACAGCAGCGGAAAGCGCGAGTGGTACACGCACAGGTGGATGCGCACGTTTTCCGGTGCACCGCGCCGCAACAGCGCCAGTGCCACGTCATACAGCGGGTCGATATTGGCCATGCGTACCAGACCAAAGCTCACCCGCTTGCCGCTGGCGGTATCGGTTTGCGCGTGCAGATGATGGGCATGCAGCATCGTCTCGCGCACGGCCTCGGCAAACTCGGCCCGCATCGCCGGCACTTTGCGGGCGGTGAGCGAGAGCGGGCGCAGCTCGCCGCGGCGCTTGGAAGGGAGCACTTTCAAGGCGGCGATGCGTTTTTCGACAAAGCCTTGATGCCGGGAGAAAAACGCATCGCGCCCGGCGCAGCTGGCCGTTTCGGCCGTGAATTCGTCCACCCAGAGGCAGGGCACGTCCACGATGCGATGGCCCGGCGCACCACGATTGCGCTGGTAGTGTGCCCGCCCTTCGGTATAGGCCTGAAACAGGCCAGCCACCAAATCCGGCGGCAGGGTGGCGGAAGAAAGCAATACCCGGCTGCCCAGCAATCCCGCCCAGTACACCAATCGGGTCAAGGCGGGAATATCGGCCAAGTCGAAGTCGTCCGGCTCGTCCAGCACCAGATCGCTGCTCATCAGGCGCAGCATGGGCGCAATTTGCCGGCCGGCACGTTGCGCCTCGGTGGCTGGGGTCAGGTGGTCGATGGTGCAGACCAGGAGCGGGGCGCTGATCAGCCTCTTGATGTGCGCATCCTGCATCGCCATGCGCAGCAGAGGGTGGCGGGCTTCGTTGCCCTCGTAAAAAACCGCCGCATCCTCGTCGAGCAAGTTCTGCGTGGAGGCCGAGCCACTGCGCTCGGCATGCGCCTGGTGGTATTCAAACAGTGCACGGCTGGCCGTGCCGCCAACGCGGATGGCGATTTCATCATCGCGCAAGTTCAAATCGCGTTGAAAGGCGCGCCCGGTTTGCAAGGTCAGGCTGCGCAGCCCCACCGCGAAGGTGCAACGCATCTCCTGCTGCGGACGTGTCAGTGCATACATGATGCGCGCATTGGCGAGCGTCTTGCCGCGCCCGGTGGAAGCCATGTTGACGATGAACGCGCCCTGCGTTGCGGCCTGCTCGCGCAGGGACTCGGCGGCATCGAACGCCTTGTCCTGCCAGCGAAAACGCGCATCTGTCGTGCGCTTGCGCAGACGCTTGTGCGAAAGACCGGGCAGGTGGGCGGCAAAACTCGGCAGGTGCGCGCAGAGCATGGCCGTATCGCGTGCCACGCCAAGCAAATGCTCATCCAAAGGCTCTTTGAGGCGGCCTTCTCCGTCTGTATTGGCATACAGGCGGCAGCCTTCATCCAATTGCAGGCGGCGGCCATCGCCCGCCGGCAATGACGAGTAATGGTGATCGGCCAGCATCAGCGCCAACCGTGCCAGAT
>JBHAET010000226.1:0-3449 GCA_041855705.1 Neisseriaceae bacterium | reverse complement strand
CCTGCTGCATGCTGCGGTTGGGGTGTTGATTCCGCTGTTGCTGTGCGGTCTGCTGACCCGTTACTTCGGTGAAAAGCGCTCGTTCCGCGAAGGTTTGGCAGCCTGGAAATTCGCCCTGTTCGCCGGCCTGGCCTTTACCGTACCCTACTATCTGGTGGCCCGCTTCCTGGGTCCGGAATTCCCGTCCATGATCGGCGCCTTCCTTGGCCTGATGATTGTGGTGCCGGCGGCCAAAAAAGGCTTTTTGGTGCCGAAAACCACTTTCGATTTCCCGCCGCGCAGCCAGTGGGAAAGCACCTGGATTGGCACCCTGGCCGATGACGACCACAATGACGACAAACCGCATTTCTCGGTTTTCCGTGCCTTTTCGCCCTATGTGATTGTGATCGCGCTGCTGATCCTCACCCGCACCGTCAAACCGCTGAAAGACTTTTTGTTAGGTGATGCACTGACCGTGGAGTTTGCCAAACTGTTCGGCAGCAGCATTTCCAGCAAAATCCAACTGGCCTATTCTCCGGGTACCATCCTGATTTTGGTATCACTGATGTGCATCGTGATTTTCGGCATGAATGCCAAATCCTTCCTGCGCGGCTGGTCCAATTCCGGCAAAACCATGGTGGCGGCAGCACCGGCATTGCTGCTGTCGGTACCGATGGTACAGGTGTTCATCCATTCCGGTGCCGGTGTGGAAGGTGCCCTGCCGGCCATGCCGATGGTGTTGGCACAAAGCGCCGCTGACAGCTTCAGCGGCATTTGGCCCAATATTTCGCCGTGGATTGGCGCTCTGGGTGCCTTCATTGCCGGCTCCAACACCGTGTCCAACATGATGTTTGCCTACTTCCAGTTCTCCACCGCCATGCAAATCGGCCTGACCCCCGATCTGGCCTCCTATGTGGTGGCCCTACAAGCGATTGGCGGCGCAGCCGGCAACATGATTGCGGTGCATAACGTGGTCGCCGCCGCTGCGGTGGTGGGCATGATCAGCCGCGAGGGTGAAGTGATCCGCAAAACCCTGATCCCAATGACCTACTACTGTATCCAGGCCGGTCTGATCGGTCAGGTGCTGATTACTGGCAATCTGGTATGGCTGGCACTGGCCGTGGCCTGGCCGCTGGTCTTCTTTGCGGTACTGGCCCGCCGCTAAACCACACGGCATGCCATCAAAAAAACCCTGCTCAATGCAGGGTTTTTTTCTGTCTGCTACCTGAAAACATATTCACCAGACACAAACAGAGACCTTAGTAAAATATCCAGCTGTGGATGCCGTTCAAGGTACAGGCCACGGTGCGAGCACAGACAGTTCAAGTACCAGACCAAGTGAGTGAGCAGTAATCAACGAAGAAACGCGCCGCAGACGCAATTTTGCCAAGGCCCGGATAGGCTGACCCTGGTCAGCATTCCGCCTTCACATCGACCACCAAAACAGCCGCAAAATGCGCTTTTATCCGGCAAGGAGCCGTACCAACCACCACAGCAGCAAGACCACGGCCAGAGTCGTCGTGATGCGGTCCACCATCACTATTTTGCGCACCAGGATGCGATCACAGGCATCGACAACAGACCGTTCCCGCTTGATGCGCTGCAACAGTCTTTTGAGCGCATAAGCGCGCGCATGGCCATTGAGCTTGATAAACAGCTTTCTGCCCATCCGCTCCTCAACAAACCACATTCCAAAACAGAGAAAATACAGAACCACCGCCACAATGACATCATATTCTGTCTGCATGGGTGTCCTCTCCTCCGCTATTGCCAACCCAACAAGCGGGCAAACCCGTGGCCGCCCTCCCAGAAATAGCGCACCAGATGGAAAAACACCGGGGCGGCAAAACAAATGGAATCCACCCGGTCAAGCATGCCGCCGTGGCCGTGAATCAAATTGCCCCAGTCCTTCACCCCGCGGTCGCGCTTGATCGCCGACATCACCAAACCGCCCAGAAACCCCATGCAACAGATGACCAAACCAATCAAGGCTGCCTGAAACGGGGTAAACGGGGTAATCCAATACAGTGCGCCGGCCAATGCGGTGGCACTGGCAATCCCGCCCACCGTACCGGCCACCGTTTTCGATGGTGACAGTGCGGGCATGATTTTGCGCCGGCCCAACAGTTTGCCCCAGATGTATTGCAACACATCGCTGGCCTGCACCACCGCCACCAGAAACACCAGCAACAACACATTGTGGCCTTCATAACCGGGGATGTTCAAATTCATCAGCGCCGGCACATGCGACAGGCAAAAAATACTGATCATCACCGCCCACTGGATTTTGGCGGTACGCTCCAGAAAACGGCCGGTATCGCCGGCCAAACTGGCAATGATCGGCAACAGCAAAAAGCCGTACACTGGAATAAAAATCGAAAACATGCCATACCAGCCGGTCAGCACAAACCAATATTGCAGCGGCAGCAGCACATAAAAACAATTGATCAGCACCCGATGGTCGGCACGCCGGCTTTCCACCAACGACAAAAATTCGCGCAAGGCGGCAAACGACACCAGCAGAAACAGCAGAATGGTGCCGACGCGCCCCAGCCAAAAAGCCAGCAATAGCACGATGGTCATCACCCACCAAGCATTGATGCGCGCACTCAGATTGGCCACCGTATCACTGCCACCGTGGCGGCTGTGTTTCAACAACCAGGCCACGCTGCTGGCGACAACCAGAATGCCGAAAATGGCGACAAACAACCAGCCGACCGGCGGGTCAAACTGGGGCATGGCGGCGGCAACCGTCTGTTGACTGGTGACAATCAGGCTCATGTTGGGGTTTCCTGGTCTGAAGTGGTGGATTCGGCAGCATGGGGGCGCAGTGCCAGCAAAGCGTCGCGGCTGCGCTGCAAGAACGACTGCTTGTCTTCACCTTCCTGCAAATACAGTGCCTGGCCTACCTGTACCTGGCACAGCAGGGGCACCGGCAGAACATGGCCCTTGGGCAGCACGCGATTGATGTTGTTGAGCCACACCGGCACAAAGGCGGCTTGCGGATGAGCACAGGCCAAATGGTAAATCCCGCTTTTAAACGGCAGTAGCGGCACATCGTCATCGGTGTTGCGGGTGCCTTCCGGGAAAATGATCAACGACTGGCCTTTACGCAAGGCCGCGCTCATTTCCTCAATGATTTGCTGCGGATTGTGGCCGCTGCTGCGGTCCACCAGCAGGCCGTTGAACACGTCCTCAATGATGAAGCGGCGGATGCGGCCGCCCAGCCAGTAATCGGCACCGGCCACCGGCCGCGTGTGCATGCGCCAGTGCTTGGGCAGCGACACCCACACCAGCACAAAATCGCCGTGACTGTTGTGATTGGCGTAATACACCGTTTGCCGCTCCGGGCAATCCAGCTGTTGCGGCAATTTGGGCCGCACCCCGGTGATAAAAGAAGTGACCAGGCACAACGCACTGTCGATGCGGCGCCCAGCCAGTGTTTCCAGTCCATCCGCTGCATAAAGGTT
>JBHAET010000225.1:0-4027 GCA_041855705.1 Neisseriaceae bacterium | reverse complement strand
GCGCAGCCGATTGCCGATGCGGTGTATGGTTTGGACAATGCCAACATCGACAAGGCCTACCGCGCCGGCATTCTGGCAGCGGTACAGCCGCCGACACGGCCGGTACAGGCCGATCTGCCGCATGCGCTGGCGGTCAATTACGGCTATGTGGTGCTCAATTACGACAAGGCCTGGTTCCAGAAACACAACAAACCCTTGCCCAAAACCCTGGCCGATCTGGCGCGGCCGGAATACAAAAACCTGCTGGTGGTGCCCAATCCCGGCACGTCCAGCCCGGGACTGGCGTTTCTGATGGCCAATATTGCCGACATGGGCGAAGAGGGTGCTTTCAAGTGGTGGGCACAGCTGCGCCAGAACGGGGTGAAGGTGAGCAAAAGCTGGAGCGATGCCTATTACACCGAGTTTACCCACAATGGTGGCAGCCGGCCGCTGGTGGTGAGTTATGCCACCAGTCCGGCGGCCGAAGTGCATTTTGGCAAGGGTAAATACAGCACGCCGCCCACCGGCAATCTGTTTTTAAAGGGTGGCGTATTCCGTCAGGTGGAAGGGGCGGCGGTGCTCAACCGTGCCAAACAGCCGCAGCTGGCGGCCAAATTGGTGCAATACCTGCAATCGGATGCGGTGCAAAAGGCGTTGCCCTCCGAAATGTGGGTCTATCCGGCGGTGCGGGGCACGGCCTTGCCCAAGGTATTTGAATTTGCCCAGGTACCCGCCCAGTATGGCGCACCGAAAACCGGAGATATGGCGACCAAGCAAAAGCAATGGGTCAGCCGCTGGGTGCGTACCGTGGTGCGGTAAGCACGCAATCAACCTTGTTGTCGCCAACCGTTTTGCCGGTCAATTGTCAACAGCCCCTAGGGTGTGGCAAAAGGTTTTCAGGCTGCCTGAACGCCGCACAACAGGGTTCAGGCAGCCTGAAAACCTTTTGATTGCGCGGGTGTCTGTGGTGTCGTGGCCAATTCGGCAGGGCGCCACGCCGGTTGGGCATGGTTGCCGCGCATCGTTCCGATTTCATCCGTTTTGCCAAGATAGCCTGCCCATATGCCCTTGCCCCGTCTTTCTTTTCCGTCATGCTCCGCCCTGGCCGGCAGCCTGCTGCTGGTACTGCTGCCAATCGGCTTTTTGCTGCTGATGGTGGTCGCACCCTTGTGGGCGTTGAGCGGCTATGGCGAAGACGGCTGGATGTGGGCGGTGCTGGCCGATGATTATTTCCGTTGGCGCTTGGTGTGGACGGTGGCCCAAGCTCTGATCAGCTGTGTGCTGGTGGCGGTGATCGGCCTGCCGATGGCCTGGGTGTTGGCCCGCATCGATTTTGCCGGCCGCCGCTGGATTTTGCGCCTGCTGATGCTGCCGTTTGTGATGCCGACGCTGGTGGCCGTACTCGGCATTCTGGCTCTGTTCGGCCCGCACGGACTGCTGTGGCCGGGCTGGCAGGACACGCCTTATCTGCTGTTGTACGGTAATCTGTTTTTCAATCTGCCGGTGTTGGTGCGCTCCGCCTACCAGGGGCTGCGCAGCGTGCCGGAAAGCCGCCTGGCAGTAGCGCAAACATTGGGTGCCGGGGTGTGGCGGCGATTTTGGCAGGTGGAGTGGCCGGTGGTGCTGCCGTGGCTGGCCGGTGGCCTGTGTCTGGTGTTCCTGTACTGTTTTTCCGGCTTTGGCCTTGCTCTGTTGCTGGGCGGCAGCCACTATGCCACCGTGGAAGTGGAAATCTACCAGCTGATTGCCTACGAGCTGGACATGGCGCAGGCTTCGGTGCTGGTGTGGCTGGTGTTGGGCATCAGCCTGCTGCCGGCACTCGCTTACGCCGTGTTCAGTCGCCACAGTGCGCGGGCCGGTACGCTTGCCAGCCGCCCGCCCCAGGCGGCGACTGGCCGTTACCAGCAGGCAGCAGTGGCCACCACTTGGCTGCTGCTGCTGTTGTGTTGTGCTCTACCGCTGGCCGCCGTGATCTGGCGTTCGCTGGCCGCCGGCAGCTCATGGCAGGTATTGTGGACAACAGAAGCACTGCAGGCCGCCGGCAATACCTTGCGTTTTAGCGCCATGGCTCTGGTGCTGGCGTTGGGACTGGGGGTAACGCATGCGGCGCTGGCCCGCCGCCATGCGTGGGTGCGCGGCGTGACGTTTCTGCCGTTCATGGTGTCGCCGGTGTGTGTGGCCTTTGGCCTGCTGCTGTTGTATCCGCAGTGGACGGCTTCGTTACCCTTGCTGGTGGCCACCTACGCATTGCTGGCTTATCCGTTTGTGGCCAAAGATGTGCTGGCGGCGTGGGATGCGCTGCCGCCGGATTATGCCGCGGCGGCACGGGTTTTCGGTGCCGGCAGGGTGCAACGGGCGTTGCAGGTGACTGCGCCCCTGTTGTGGCCGGCATTGCGCCGCGGGTTGGCACTGGCGGCGACCACCTGTATTGGCGAGATTGCCGCCACACTGTTTTTGTCGCGGCCGGAATGGCAAACGCTGACCACCTTGATTTACCAGTATCTGGGTACCGCCGGTGCCGATAATTACGACCGTGCCATGGTATTGACGGCGGTGTTGATGTTGCTGGCACTGGCGGTGTTTGCGCTGATCGAGGTGGGCGATGATGGCCCGCAGCAAGGAAAAGACCGTGCTTGAATGGATGGACATACACCACCGCTACGGTGACAAAATCATTGCCAACGGCCTGGATTTGCAGGTGGCCGCCGGTGAAACGGTGGCGGTGCTCGGCGCTTCGGGCAGCGGCAAGTCCACCTTGCTGAAAATGGCGGCCGGCCTGTTGCGCCCGCAACGGGGACGGATTGTGTTCGCCGGCGAAGACTACACCCGACGGCCGCCGGAACGACGCCGTTTTGCCATGATGTTTCAGGATTATGCCTTGTTGCCGCATTTGACGGTGCGGCAAAACGTGGCGTTTGGTCTGCGCATGCAGGGCCAGTCACCGGCAGCGGCACGGCAAGCGGCAGATGCCATGCTGGCCCAGGTGGGATTGAGCGATGTGGCCGAGCGGCGGCCGGACAGCCTGTCTGGCGGCGAACAGCAACGGGCCGCGCTGGCGCGGGCCCTGGTGGTGGCGCCGCAGGCCATGTTGCTGGATGAGCCGTTTTCGGCACTGGACAGTGCCTTGCGCGACCAGTTGCACAGCCTGACCCGGGAATTGCTGCGCCGCGCCGCGTGCCCGGCGGTGCTGGTTACCCACAACGCGGCCGAGGCGGCTTATCTGGCCGACCGGATCGTGCTGCTGTCTGGCGGGCGTTGGTTGCAGCAGGGCACGGCTTCGGCACTGACGGCTCGGCCGGTCAGTGCCGAAGCGGCCCGTCTGCTCGGTTGCGACAATGTGTCTGCCCATCATTATGTGCCGCAAGCCGCTTTGCATTACGATCACCCTGCCGGTGAGCCGGCACTGCTGACTGCGGTGTGTCCGCAAAACGGCCTGTGGCAGTTGCAGTGGCAGCATGCCCGCTACGGCAGTTTGCGCCAGTGGTTGCCGGCTGGAATCACTCCGCCGCAATCGGGCTGTCACCACCGCCTGTGGGTGGATGCTGCAGCCATCATTGTTTTTGACGACGCATCAGAGGCTGCCTGAAAACAGATTTCAGGCAGCCTCTGATGTGTCGCTGTGATTTTGCAAACAACAAATACTTTGAAGAGTAAACCGCCATGCAACCGTCAGCCGATCACCCGCCGCGTCTCCAAACACAACGTATCTTGCCGCACACGCCGTGGACGGCATCCAGCCCGTGGTCGCTGCAGTTGCTGCCGCTAACGGTATTGCTGTGTTCGCTCTCCTTGTTTGGTGTCGGTGAAGGCATGCTGGTGCTGGCGGCGCTGGGTTCGACGCCGTGGACGGTACTGGCACAAGGCATTGCGGTGCAGGGCGGTTGGGGGCTGGGCGCGGTGACGTTTGCGCTGAGCGCCTTGGTGCTGTTGCTCTGGCTGCCGTTGCGCCAAAAGCCGGGCATCGGGACCATACTCAACATGCTGGTGATTGCCCTGGTGCTCGGCGGCATGGTGCGCCATCTGCCGGCACCGCAAGACGGGTGGTGGC
>JBHAET010000224.1:0-6174 GCA_041855705.1 Neisseriaceae bacterium | reverse complement strand
GGCTTCGGGGCAACGGCTTCGGGGGCGGCGGCGGGTTTTTTGCTTGCCATAATGCAGGTTCTCCTTTCTGTGCTGCCGCTGGGGGGCAGCCTTGAATCAACGGGTCAACGGAAAAAATCGACGGTGCTTTGCCACACCATCATCAATGCCAGCAACGACAGAATCAACAAGCTTAATTGGCGAAAATGCGCAAACGGAATGCGGCGGCGCAACCAGATGCCGGCAACCAGGGCGATGGCTGCCGCCAGGCTGGGCCACAACAGCAACGGCAGCGGAATGGCTGCCTGCCGCAACAGCGGCCACAGCACTAAGAGTTGCACCAGCTTGCTCAATGCAAAGCACAGATTGCCGGCTTGCGCGATTTCGTTTTTGTTCTCGCTGCGGGCGAGCAGATACATCAGCAAAACCGATGACATGGCATTGGTCGCGCCGCCCACCACACCACCGGCCAACCCGAACAGGGCGGTAAACAGCGGATGATGCGGCAGGGTAAGGCGGATTTGCCGCCAGGCCATCAATACATAGGCACCGATCAGTGCGGCCAGTGCCAGTTTCAACCAAGACGAAGGCAGCCACAGCAACAGCTGCACGCCGATCAGGCTGCCGGCGACACTGGTGACGGCCAGCAGGCTGTAGCGGCGCAGCACCGGCCACACCGGGCCGCCAATGGTGATGCTGAGCAAATTGATCAGCAGCATCGGCAAGAGGGTCAGTGTGACCGCCGCCGTCATGTCCATGCGCATGGCCAGCACCGCAGTGGGAATCAGGGTGATGCCAATGCCGGTGATGCCGTGCAGCAGGGCGGCACCGCCCAGAAGCAGTGCCAGAAAACCCGCTGTCGGCACGTTTATTTGCTTTCGCTAAACAGTTGGTCGAGTTTTTGTTCGTAAGCGTGGTAGCCCAGGAAGTCATAGAGTTCCATGCGGGTTTGCATGGTGTCGAGCACATTTTCCTGGGTGCCGTCGTTTTTGATGTGCTGGTAAACATTGAGTGCGGCCTTGCTGGCGGCACGGAAAGACGAGAGCGGGTAGAGCACCAAATCCACACCCACTTCGGCCAGCTGCTGCTGGGTGTAAAGCGGGGTGGCGCCAAATTCGGTGATGTTGGCCAATACCGGCACTTTGACCGCATCGACAAACTGGCGGTACATGTCCAGTTCGGTCATCGCTTCGGGGAAAATCATGTCGGCCCCAGCTTCCACGCAGGCCAGTGCGCGGTCGATGGCGCTGTTGAGACCCTCCACCTGCAGCGCATCGGTGCGGGCCATGATCACGAAGTTGGCGTCAGTGCGGGCATCCACGGCAGCCTTGATCCGGTCCACCATTTCCGCTTGTGACACAATGGCTTTGTTCGGGCGGTGGCCGCAACGCTTTTGTGCCACCTGGTCTTCGATGTGTACGGCTGCCACACCGGCTTTTTCCATGGCCTTGATGGTGCGGGCGATGTTGAATGCGCCGCCCCAGCCGGTGTCGATGTCGACCAGCAACGGGGTATCGACATTGTCGGTAATGCGTTTGGCGTCAATCAGCACGTCTTCCAGGCTGGTAATGCCCAAATCAGGAATGCCGCAGGAGCAGGCGGCCACGCCCCCGCCGGACAAATAAATGGCCTTGAAACCGGATGCGGTCGCAAGGCGGGCAAAATAGGCATTGACGCAGCCGACAACGGCCAGCGGGTTTTCGGATTCGACAGCCTGACGGAAGCGCAGGCCGGCAGAGGCTTGACTCATGAGACTCTCCTGTGGTCGGTATTGTTCTTATGTCTTTGTTAATGATTAACAGTACTTAACTGTAGAGCAAAAGGACAAGTATGGTCAAGCGGATTTTTCGCGGTACGGTTCGGAGGTGTGAGATGTATTCGGTGCACCCGGATAGACTGTGAGTTCGGGTATGCGCTTTCCGGTGAGCAGCGTTGCCCGGGCTCGGCCAAAACGCTGCCTGACCCTGGAAGAGACCTTTGCAAAACCCCCATCTGCGGCGCATTTGAAGCGTTGTGCGCTGCTCGCTCGTTTGCCTAACTCTATGTTATGTCTGCACTCGCAGCGTGGTCTACGCCTTGAACTGCATCCACATCTGGCGGTTTTGCCAAGGTTTCTGGAAAGTGCCGTGGTTGTTGGCGTTTAGGCTGCCTGAAAACGCTTGTTGGCCAAATGGCGGCCAAAAAAAACCATCTGAACCAAGGGGAGGGAACAGATGGTCAAACACATTACGGGAAAACGTCTTACTCACTACATCACTTGCTTTGGAGGAAACAAGTGATGCATAGACGGCGCAGGCAGGCAGAAGTTCATGCTGGAATGGTTAATTTTGGTAAGCTTAAGTATGATTTTGAAAGCCCGGCAGGCCCCAGCCCTGGCGGTGCACCCACAGGCGCAGAAACACGGTGCCGACAAACACCAGATTGATGGTCAGGCCGTGATTGAGCTGCAACTGGTGCAGCAGATAGATGCAGCCGCTGCTCAACAGGGCGATGCTGCCGTAAAAATCGCGGCGCAAAATCAGCGGCACATCGTTAACCAGGGTGTCGCGCACAATACCGCCACCCACCGCGGTGACAAAGCCCAGGGTCAAGACGCCGAACAGATTGAGTCCCAGCCCCAATCCGACCTGGGCGCCGGTGATGCTGAACGCGGCCAGTCCGATGGCGTCGGCACTGATGAAGATGGCCCGCAGCGATTGGCGCTGGCGGCGGTGCAGACGCAGCAGCCAGGCCAGCATCAGGGTCAGGAAGATCACGGTCAGTGCGCTGCTGTGCAAAAACACTTGCGGAATGCGCCCGATCAGCACGTCGCGCAGCATGCCGCCGCCGATGGCGGTGAGCAGGGACACAATGATGACCCCCAGCACATCCAGCCGTTTGCGAAACCCGACCAGGTAACCGGAAACGGTAAAGGCGGCGGTACCGATGATGTGGATGATGTCGGTGCTGTTCATGGGTGATTGTTTGTATCGATGAAGCGCCAACCGCCGGGGGGCAAATCGTCGCAGCGCCAGGGACCGAATTGCAGGCGGTGCAGCTGTTCCACCCGATTGCCGGCTGCGGCCACCATGCGTTTGACCTGGTGGTATTTGCCCTCGCAAATGGTCAGCAGCAGGGTGTGCGCATCAGTGAGCTCGGCATGGGCCGCACGCACGGTCTGCTGCTCGTCGTGCAGCAGCACGCCGTCACACAGTTGGTGGCACAGCTGGTCGGTGGCCGCATGTTTCAATTGAGCTCGGTACAGCTTGGACACATGGTATTTGGGGGAGGTCAGGCGGTGGTTGAGGGGGCCGTCGTTGGTGATCAGCAGCACGCCGCTGGTGTCGGCATCCAGCCGGCCCACCGCCTGCGGTGCCGTGGCGCGCAGATGGTCGGGCAACAGGCTGAACACACTGGGGTAATCACGCGGCTTGTGCGAGGTTTCGTAGCCGGCCGGTTTGTGCAGCAACAGGCAGTAATGCGGCAGCGGAATCACGGCAAGCTCGGCATCGTCAATGCCCAGTTGCGTCACCGTGGCCGGGTCCAGCATGTGCTGTTCGTGGTCGCAGGGCTGGCCATTGACCGTTACCCGGCCCTGGCGGATCAGGGCCTGGCATTGTTTGCGGCTGCCGATGCCTTGGGCGTGCAGGAATTTGAGCAGGGTCATCATGTTGTTTGCGGGTGTCCGTTATGGTGCTGGGGTTGTTGGTGGGGGAGAAAGGGCAAACGGCCGGTGGCGCGGGATGGTTTCGCACCGCCAAGGCTGCCTGAAAACCGTTTCAGGCAGCCTTGGCCGATGTTCAGAACAGGACGAAAAACATCAGGGTGTGGAACATGAACAAGGGAATCAGAATGCCGAACGACCACATCATGTAGCCGAAAAAGCCGGGCATTTTTACCTTGCGCTGCTCGGCAATGGCCTTGACCATGAAATTGGGGGCATTGCCGATGTAGGTCAGTGCGCCCATGAAGACCGCCCCCATCGAAATGGCAAGCAAGGTGGTTTGCATGCCGGTCATCAGCACCTGGGCATCGCCGCCGGCCATGTTGAAAAACACGAGATAGGTCGGCGCATTGTCCAGAAACGCCGACAGCATGCCAGTCATCCAGAAATACATGGCGTTGATCGGCTGGCCGTCGGCGGTGTGGGCCCAGCGGATCAGGCTGGCCAGCTGGCCAGCCTCGCCGGCGCGCAAAATGGCAATCACCGGTGCGATGGTGATGAAAATGCCCAGAAACAGCTTGCCCACTTCCAGCATTGGTTCCCAGTTGAATTCGTTGCCGGCGCGCACCGGTTTGGGGGTGATTTTCAGCGACAGCAACGTCAGCGCAATCAGCAGGCCGTCGCGCACCAGGGTTTGCAGGTACACCACATTGCCCAAAATATAGAACTGCACCGATGAGTGCCACAGGCCGGACATCAGCACGCAGCCGACCACGCCGGCCAGCAGCAGCAGATTGCGCTTGCCGAAGATTTTGAGCGGCGAATCCGGGGTCGGGTCGGCGGGCAGGATTTCATCACGGCGGCGGTAGTAATAGCTGTCGAGCAGGTAGAAAAAGCACAGCAGCACCGCACTGCTGATCACCACCGGCAACAGCATGTGCAGGAAGGTCCAGCCAAAGCCCACGCCTTTGAGAAAACCGAGAAACAGCGGCGGATCGCCCAGGGGTGTGAGGCCGCCGCCGATATTGGCCACCAGAAAGATGAAAAACACCACCACATGCACTTTGTGGCGGCGGTTGTCATTGGCCTTGAGCAGCGGGCGGATCAGCAGCATGGCCGCGCCGGTGGTGCCCATCACCGAGGCGAGCACGGTGCCGATGCCCAGCAGCAGGGTGTTGGTTTTGGCGCTGCCGTGCAGATTGCCCCACACCAGAATGCCGCCGGAAATGGTGTAGAGCGCCAGCAGCAGCAAAATGAACGGAATGTACTCGCCGATCAGCGCATGCGCCACGGTGTGCACCCCGGCACTGAGGCCGAAGGTGGCGGTGTAGGGCAGCAGAAACAGCAGCGTCCACAACAGGGTGATTTTGCCGAAATGGTGGTGCCACAGGCGCGGCAGCAGCAGCGGGCACAGGGCAATCGACAGCAGAATCAGGGCAAACGGCAGCCCCCACAGCAGGCTCAGTTCGTTGGCATTGGGCTCGGCCGCCAGGGCGCTGGCAGGCAGCAGGACGGCGGCGGTGGCCAGAAGCGGTTGTCGGCGCATCGGTGTTCTCGTCTCGGGGTGTGGCGGCACTCGGCCGGCCGTGCAGAAGGCCAGGCACCGCGGTGCTGTTGGGTATGGGCGGTACACGGGGTTTCAGGCAGCCTCAAGCACCGCCCCGCCATGACTTTGCCGCGGCACTCAGCCGGCCATCAGTGCTTCGATGTCGGCCACGGTTTTGGGCACTTCGCGGGTGTAGTTGTCGTAACCGGTTTCGGTGACCAGCACATTGTCTTCAATCCGCACGCCGAGGTTGTGGAAGTGGGCCGGAATATCGTCGGCGGCGCTAATGTACAGCCCCGGCTCGATGGTGGTGCACATGCCGGCCTGCAAGGGCACGGGCTGGCCGTTGTCGAAGCGGCCGCCGACATCGTGCACATCCAGTCCGATCCAGTGGCCCAGGCCGTGCATGTAGAAACGCTTGTAGCTGGCCTGTTCCAGATTGGCGTCCAGACTGCCGCGCAGCAGTTTCAGATCCAACAGCCCCTGGGTCAGGATGTTGAGCGCCAACTGGTGGATGTCGCCCCACAGCGCACCGGGTTTGATCTGTTCGATGCAGGCGATGTTGGCCGCCAGCACGATTTCGTACACGTCTTTTTGCGGACCGCTGAAGCGGCCGTTGACCGGAAAGGTACGGGTGATGTCACCGGCATACAGTTCGTATTCGGCACCGGCATCCACCAGCAGCAAATCGCCGTCGTTGAGCCGGTCCTTGTTTTCGACATAGTGCAGGCAGCAGGCATTTTTGCCGCCGCCGATAATGCTGGTGTAGGCCGCCGCCCGTGCGCCGTGCTGCAAAAAGTGGTGCAGCAATTCGCCTTCGAGCTGGTATTCGTACAGACCCGGCCGGGTGTGGCGCATCAGGCGGATGTGGGCCTGCGCGCTGATGCTGCCGGCGGTGCGCAGCAACTCGATTTCCTGCGCATCTTTAATCAGGCGCATCTTGTTGAGCGGCACGCTCAAGTCCATCAGGCTGTCGGGTGCCACGGTGGCGGCGGTGGCCGCCCGT
>JBHAET010000223.1:0-3977 GCA_041855705.1 Neisseriaceae bacterium | reverse complement strand
TTGTTTTTAAGAGGTTATAAGAGATGATAAGCCATATAAGTATAAAAAATTTTGCAATTGTTGAAAATGCCGAGATAAATTTCAACAAGGGATTGAATATAATCACAGGCGAGTCTGGCTCCGGAAAATCGCAAACCGCGTTTGCGATCATGGGCCTGTTGGCCAAAAACGGCCGTGCCACCGGCTCGGTACAGTTTGCCGGACGCGAAATCCTGGGGCTGCCTGAACCGCAGCTCAACCGCATCCGCGCCGAGCAGGTGGCCATGATTTTTCAAGACCCGATGACCTCGCTCAACCCCTACATGAAGGTGGGCGACCAACTGGCCGAAGTGCTGATGCAGCACAAAGGACTGAGCCGGCAAGCGGCCTGGCAGCAGGCGCTCGACATGCTGGATGCGGTGAAGATTCCGGAGGCAAACAAACGCATCGGCATGTATCCGCACGAATTTTCCGGCGGCATGCGCCAGCGGGTGATGATTGCCATGGCCCTGTTGTGTCGGCCACAGCTGCTGATTGCCGACGAACCGACCACCGCGCTGGACGTGACGGTACAGGCCCAGATCATGGCCTTGCTCAACGAGCTGAAACGCGACTTTGGCACCACCATCATCATGATCACCCACGATTTGGGCGTGGTGGCAGGCATTTGCGACAAGGTGCTGGTGATGTACGCCGGCCGCACCATGGAGTACGGCACGGTGGACGACATCTTCTACCGCCCGAGCCACCCCTACACCCAGGGCCTGCTCGGCGCCATGCCGCGGCTGGACCAGGATACCGAAATCCTGACCACCATTGCCGGCAATCCGCCCAATCTGTCGCGCCTGCCGCCGGGCTGTCCGTTCCAGCAGCGCTGTGCCCATGTGTTCGAGGTGTGCCGGCAGCAGGCCCCGCCCTTGCAGCACTTTGCCCCGCAGCGCCAACGCGCCTGCCATTGGCTGCCTGAAGCAAGCCCCACCACCGGAGAAGCCCCATGAATCCGCCCCTGTTGCAAGTGACCGATGTCGAAGTGGCCTTCGACATCAAACAGCACGGTGCCTGGCCGTGGCAGAAACCGGCCACCCTCAAGGCGGTCAACCGCGTCTCGTTCACGCTGGGCGCCGGCGAAACCCTGGGCGTGGTGGGCGAATCCGGCTGCGGCAAATCCACCCTCGCCCGCGCCATCATCGGCCTGGTGCGGGCGCGCGGCGGCAGCATCCGCTTCGAGGGCGAAGAGCTGATCGGCCTGTCGCGCCAGGCCATGCGCTTGAAACGCAAAGACATCCAAATGATTTTCCAGGACCCCCTGGCCTCGCTCAATCCGCGCATGACGGTGGGCGACATCATTGCCGAGCCGCTGCACACCCATTATCCGCAACTGGGCAAGGCCGAAGTGGCACAACGGGTGAAGGCGATGATGCAGAAAGTCGGCTTGCTGGCCAACCAGATCAACCGCTATCCGCACGAATTCTCCGGCGGCCAGTGCCAGCGCATCGGCATTGCCCGCGCCCTGATCCTGCAACCGAAACTGATCATCTGCGACGAGCCGGTGTCGGCGCTGGACGTGTCGATTCAGGCCCAGGTCATCAACCTGTTGCGCGAGGTACAGCAGGAAATGGGCCTGGCCCTGATTTTCATTGCCCACGACCTGTCGGTGGTCAAACACATTTCCGACCATGTGCTGGTAATGTATCTGGGCCATGCGGTGGAATGGGGCAGCGATGCGGCGGTGTACGGCCGGCCCACCCATCCCTATACCCGCGCCCTGATGTCGGCGGTACCGGTGCCCGATCCGGCGGCGGAGCGCGGCAAAACCATTGAACTGCTGCCCGGCGATCTGCCCAGCCCCATCAATCCGCCTTCCGGCTGCGTGTTCCGCACCCGCTGCCCGCAGGCCCAACCCGATTGCGCTGCCGCCTGCCCGCCATTGGCCGGCACCGATGTGCACCGGGTGGCCTGCTGGCACAATGCGGTGGCCGAATGAGGTTGCACTACCCGCCCAATCATGCCAAGCAATTTTTTGCGCTGCAACAACAGGATAAACCGTTTCAGGCAGCCTAAGTCCAAACGCCACTTACCTTTTTAAACCTTGCTTTACAGTTTTATTACAGGTTATATTAACGCCCGTTATCGGCACGGCCGGCCATGGCCGTACCTGCCCGTTTCCCCACATTCCATACCGAGGAGCAAACATGCAGCAACCGTTTTTCAAACTGACCGCCCTGGCCGCCCTGAGCCTGGGTCTGGCTGCCTGCGGCGGCGGCGACAAGCCCGCCCCATCCCAAACCGGCAGCGATGCGGGTGCCGGCCAAAGCAGCGGCGGCAAAACCCTGATCTACTGTTCCGAAGGCAGCCCGGCCGGCTTTGATCCGGCCCAGTACACTTCCGGTACCGATTTTGACGCCTCGGCCTACCCGATTTACAACACCCTGGTTGAATTCCCGCGCGGCAAAACCAAAATCGCGCCCTCGCTGGCCGAATCCTGGGAGATCAGCGAAGATGGCAAAACCTATACCTTCCACCTGCGCAAAGGCGTGAAATTCGGTGCCACCGACTACTTCACCCCCACCCGCGACTTCAATGCCGATGACGTGGTGTTCACCTTCCAGCGCCTGATCGACAAAACCACCGAATTCAACAAAGCCTATCCGGCCGAATTTTTGTATGCGGTGGACATGGGCCTGCCGGATTTGATCCAGTCGGTGGAAAAAGTGGATGATCACACCGTCAAAATCACCCTGAAACACGTGGATGCGCCGTTCCTGCAAAACATCGCCATGCCGTTTGCGGTGATTTCCTCGGCCGAATATGCCGACAAACTGCTGAAAGAAGGCAAGGCCGCCGACATCAACACCAAACCGGTGGGCACCGGCCCGTTCGTGTTCAAGTCCTACCAGAAAGACACCCAGATCCGCTATGCCCGCAACCCAGATTACTGGGATAAGGACAACATCCACATCGACAACCTGGTGTTCTCGATCACCAAAGATTCCGCCGTGCGTGCGCAAAAGGTTCAGGCAGGCGAGTGTAATGTTGCCGCCTATCCGAAACCGGCCGAAATCGAAGCAGCCAAGAAAGCCGCCGGCAAAGTCACCATCATCGAACAACCCGGCTTCAACGTGGGCTATGTCAGCTACAACGTGGAAAAAGCCAAACTGGGCGATCTGAAAGTGCGTCAGGCACTGGACATGGCGGTGAACAAGGAGGCCATCATCAATGCGGTGTACCAGGGCGCCGGCATCAAGGCCACCAACCCGATGCCGCCGGCACAATGGGGCTACAACGACACCCTGAAAGATGCGCCCTATGATCCGGAAAAAGCCAAACAGCTGCTGCAAGAAGCCGGCGCCGACAAACTGGAACTGACCCTGTGGTACATGCCGGTACAGCGTCCGTACAACCCGAACGCCAAACTGATGGCCGAAATGCTGCAGGCCGACTGGGCCAAGGTGGGTGTCAACGTGAAACTGGTCACCTACGAATGGGGCGAGTACCTCAAGCGGGTGAAAAACGGCGAGCACGACATCGTGATGCTGGGCTGGACCGGCGACAACGGCGATCCGGACAACTGGCTGGGCACCCTGTTAAGCTGCAACGCGATTGCCGGCGGCAACAACAATGCGCGCTGGTGCAACAAAGAATTCACCTCGCTGGTGGAAGCGGCGCGCAAGGAAAACGACCAGGCCAAACGTGAAGAAGCCTACAAACAGGCACAGGTGATTTTCAAACAGGAAACCCCGTGGACCACCGTGGCCCATTCGGTGGTGACCCACTTCACCACCCCGAACGTGAAAGACTACAAAATCAGCCCGTTCGGCTCGGTGCGCTTTGACGGCGTGAAAATCGACTAAGCCCGTCTTTCAGGCAGCCTCTGCCCGGTGCAGAGGCTGCCTGAATTTTATTGCGGATGATGCCCGCACGGCTTTAGCCGCACTGCCATCGCCAAAAACATAATGAGACCTTTGCAAAACCGCCAGATGTGGATGCAGTTCAAGGCG
>JBHAET010000222.1:0-2827 GCA_041855705.1 Neisseriaceae bacterium | reverse complement strand
CTTCGGGGTGGGCGAAGAGGCGGGCGGCCGTCTGAAAATCGGGCAGCACGCTTTCGGTCATGCGGTCGTGCAGCAGCGCGGCCCACGCTTCACGTTCGGCGGGTGATGTACCGGCGCCGCTCAGGTAAATGGCCACCACCCGTTCGATGCGTTCGATTTTTTCCAAGCCACAGTTGCGGGCAATGTCGGTGGCTTTGGAGGCCCACGGTGAAATGGTGCCGATGCGCGGCGTGACCACAAAAAACTGGTCGTCGGCATTGGTGTCGGCGGCATGGTCTGGCGCAATGCGTGCGTTCAGCAGAGCTTCCAGTTTGGCGGTTTCGGCGCTGTCGAGGGTTTGGGTGGCGCTGGCCAGATACCAGTACTCGGTGCGGATGTGACAACCGGCACCGGCATCGAGGCCGGCAGCAGCGGCTTTCTGGCGCAGTTTGTCCAGGCGGAAATCGGAGAGGGCGGCCGGGCCGGCCAGGGTCAGAATGACAGACATGGATCAGGGCTCACACAGGAATCAGAAAACGGGACCAAAATAAGAAGCGGATTATACGTTAAAAAGCCACCGGCCATGAAGTGCGTGGCGGTGGTTTGCGGCGGGGCAGATTGAGTTTGTGCAGGCTTTGTGCTAGCTTTAGCCGCTGTTGTGTTTGAGGAAAGCGTGATGAAAAAAATTGAGGCGATTATCAAGCCGTTCAAACTGGACGATGTGCGCGAAGCGTTGGCCGATGCCGGCATTACCGGCATGACGGTGACCGAAGTCAAAGGTTTCGGCCGCCAGAAGGGGCACACCGAAATTTATCGCGGGGCCGAGTACGCGGTCGATTTTCTGCCCAAGGTCAAGCTGGAGCTGGTGTTGCCTGACGAGCGGGTGGATCAGGCGGTGGAAGTCATTGTGCAGTCGGCGCATTCGGGTAAAATCGGCGATGGCAAGATTTTTGTGTTTTCCTGCGAAGAGGCGGTGCGCATCCGCACCGGGGAGCGGGGCAACAGCGCATTGTAGGCATTCTGCCGACACGGGTTTGCCACCGGGAAAACGGTTGGCAAACCCTGTGTTGCTGCCGGGCGTCGGTCAATCATTGCGCAAAGGATTGCATCGGCGGTGCGGTTTAGCAGCAGGTAAAGTAATGGGCCGCGTGTGGCCAGCCAAAAAAAAGGGGTGGCGCACTGGCCACACCCAAACACACACACATCAAGAGGAAACAGAAAACAAAGCAAAATCGGTTGCAGATGCTGTTTTATTTTCGGCTGTCTTTGGCCACTTGTTTTTTCACCCACAAAAACAGGAATACGGCAATCACACACACCACCGCAATGGTGATGAACGACAAGATACCCACCGGTGATTTGAATAATTCGTTGAGCAAATCCATTTTGGCCCTCCTGCCAAAAAAACAGGCCGTTGCTGCCTTGGCCTGACCTGTAGGGCATTATAACGGTTTGCTTTGTTTCAATTTTGATGCAGGTCAAGAAAAGCCCAAGCCGGTGGCGATTGAGGAGCAAAGATGAAAAATGTGCCTTATGTGCTGATCAGTCTGTTGGGCGGTGCGATTATTCCGCTGCAGCTGGCAATGGTGCACGCTTTGCGCAACAGCACCCAGGCCACCCAGTGGCAGGCCACGTTTTATTTGTATGCCGGCGGTACGCTGGCTTCTTTGCTGATGGCGCTGGCCTGGGGTGGCGGCATCAAGCCGCCGCAGGCGGCCCAGGCCGCGTGGTGGATGTGGCTGCCGGGTCTGTTGGGCAGTTTTTACATTGTGTTTATGTTTATCGCTGCCCCGAAAATCGGCTCGGCCAGCACCTTGCTGTGGGTGTTTTTGGGGCAGATGTTGTTTGCGGTCTTGCTGGCACATTACGGCTGGTTGGGGCTGGCGGTGCGCAAAATCGACGGGTTCAAAAGCCTGGGACTGTTGCTGATTGCCGCTGGCGGTCTGCTGCTGATTTGGGCGGAAAACCGGCACGGCTGAATGCGGTGCCGGCCGGATGGGGTGGACGGTGTGCTGTCCGTATGCCGCTTAGCCGGCGTCTGATTCGGGATTGGGGCGGTAGAGCACCAGTTGTTTGCCAATGTGCTGTACCAGACAGGCATCGGTGGCGGCGCACAGCTCGGTGGCAATCGCCTGCCGTTGTGCCCGGTCGTCACCGGCCACCTGTACCTTGATCAATTGGTGGGCGGTCAGGTTGCGGTCGGTTTCTTTGATCACCGCATCGGTCAGGCCGTGCTGACCAATCATCACCACCGCGTGCAGATGGTGGGCACGGGCTTTGAGGGCGGCCAGTTCTTGGGTGGACAGAGACGGTGTGGACATGACGGTTGCTCGCGGCAAGTGACAAAGCGTGGCATTTTAGCGCAAATGCGCCGTTTTTCCCAGATGGAGACCGGGATGGGATGGCCGACCAAGCGATGTCGTTAACCATGCTG
Organism: Neisseriaceae bacterium; assembly: GCA_041855705.1. GTDB lineage: Bacteria > Pseudomonadota > Gammaproteobacteria > Burkholderiales > Neisseriaceae > JALJZY01. Next base: position 414 of record JBHAET010000222.1, on the reverse strand, counting down.
GAGGCAAAGGAGTTGAGGTAAAGATTCAGGCTGCCTGAAACGGTTTTCAGGCAGCCTGAATGGCTTGCTGGAGCGCTTTAGCCGTAGGTGAGGGTGGTTGCTTTACCCCGGAACGCCCAATAGGCAAAGAGGCTGTAGGCGATGATGCAGGGTACGGTAATGGCCACCCCGATCAGGGTCACCACCAGAGTAGGGGTGCTGGCCGCAGCTTCCCACACCGTGAGCCGGTCAATCACCGCGTAGGGGAACAGGCTGATGCCCAGCCCCAGGGCACACAGGATCAGGGCGCTAATGGTCAGGGCAAACGGCCGCCACATGCCTTGCCGCACAATGTGCTCCTGGCGCAACAGGTATTTGGCACGCAGCAGGCAGTAGGCACACAGCAGCGGCACCGGCAAGAGCCACAGCAGATTG
>JBHAET010000221.1:0-4345 GCA_041855705.1 Neisseriaceae bacterium | reverse complement strand
TGAACGTGACGGACTGGCTGCACCCATTGGCAGAAATGACCAACAACATCCCGTAAACCATGCTCACCGGGTGTTGCACAGATGGGCGGAAACCTTGGCAAAATCCCAGGTGTGGATACAGTTCAAGGCGCAGACCACGCCGCGAGTGCAGATATTACCTGGAGAAAAGCTAAGCGATTGGTGCATAACAAATGCGAAGCAGATGGGGTTTTGCAAAGATCTCGGGTGGTGTGTGACTTGGGATGCACCAGCGGGCAGCCGCCTGTGATGAAAAAATGAATGGATTTTGTATGCCGGAAATGAAAGGCCAATGGCAATGAGCAAACACATTTTTTATGAGGAATCCGGCCAATTCAAGGTGGCAGTGATTGTACAGCAGAACGATGCCACCTATCTGGTTGATACCTTGCACGGCAAGCGCAGCAAGGTGAAGGCCAGTCATGTGTTTCTCACGTTTGAAGGAGATGCGGCCGTATTTTTGCAACAGGCACAGACGTTGGCGGAACAGATCGATGTGGACTTGCTGTGGTCGGTGTGTGGCGAGGCCGAGTTTGTTGCCGAGGCCGCTGCTGCAGAGTATTTCGGCACCCGACCGGCACCAGTCGAATTGGCGGCCACACTGATGGCGCTGTATGCGGCACCGATGTATTTTCACAAAAAAGCCAAGGGTGTGTTCAAGGCTGCGTCGGAAGAAATCCTGCAGCAAGCACTGGCGGCACAGGCACGCAAGCTGGCGCAGGAAGCCCAAATCGAAGCTTGGGTGGCCGAATTGACTGCCGGCAGGCTGCCTGAAGCGGTAGCGGCCGATTTGCAGCGTATTTTACATGCGCCGGACAAACAAAGCCTCAGTTACAAGGCTTTTGCCAAGGCGGCCGACCAGCAGAAGCAATCGTTGTTTGCGTTGGCCCAATCGCTGGGCGGCATTCCCTCGTTGCCGGCGTATTTTCTGGATGGTTTTGTGTTCAAGCATTTTCCCAACGGCACCGGTTGGGGTACGTACCCGTTGCCCTCGGTGGCCGAATGGCCGAGCGCGGCGGTACCGGCGTTTTCCATCGACGATGAGGACACCACCGAAATCGATGATGCCTTGAGCGTGCAGACATTGGACAACGGCCACCGTGTGATCGGCATTCACATTGCGGCCCCGGCGTTGGGTGTGGCCGCAGAAAGCCGCATGGAGCAGTTGATTTTCGAGCGGCAGAGCACGGTGTATTATCCCGGTGGAAAAATCACCATGTTGCCAGACGAATGGGTGGCGGCGTTCAGCCTGGATGCCGGTGATGAGCGGCCGGCCGTCAGCCTGTATGCCGAAGTGGATGCCGGTTATCAAGTTGTGTCCTGGCACAGCCGGGTTGAGCGGGTACGGATTGCCGACAATCTGCGCATCCAGCAAATCGAATCCTTGTTCTTGCCGCAAACCGTGCCGCCGCCGGTGGGACAGTTTGCCCATCAGGCGGAACTGAACTGGTTGTACGAATTTGCACTGGCGCGCCAGCAGCAGCGCGGTCAATACGATCCCAGCCGGCCGCTCCAGTACGATTACGGCATTGTCTTGGATGAGCAGGAGCGGGTGTCGATCAGTGTGCGTGAGCGGGGCGCTCCGATTGATACCGTGGTCAGCGAATTGATGATTCTGGCCAACAGCACATGGGCGCAATGGTTACACGAAGAGGGCGTCGGCGCCCTGTTCCGGGTGCAGCCGGCGGGCAAGGTGCGCATGAGCACCCATTCCGAGCCGCACATTGGCTTGGGTTTGCAGCATTATGCCTGGTTTACCTCGCCGCTGCGTCGGGCCGCCGATTACATTAATCAGCAGCAATTGCTCAGCCTGCTGCTGCCCGATCGGCCGCCGCGTTTTGCTGCCAAAGACAGCGGCCTATTTGCAGCGGTGCGCGATTTTGAATCGGCACATGCGGTATACGCCGATTTTCAGCGGCAGATGGAAGCCTATTGGAGCTTGGTGTATGTCCAGCAACAGCAACTGACCGAGCTGACCGCCACCGTGCTCAAAGAGGATCTGGTGCGCATCGACGGTCTGCCGTTGGTTGGCCGTGCTAGCGGCATTCCGATTGATGCCTTGCCCAAGAGCCGGGTGCGGCTGGCGGTGACCGGCATTGACCTCAATCAGGTCAGCATCGGTTTGAATTACCTGAATGCAGTGGCCCCGACACCGGCTGCGGTGTCTTGAACCCGGAGCGAACCCTGCCCCTGCCCGGGTTTCCATACTTGTTTTCAGTCATGCCGCCCCCATATGGGCGGCATTGTTAATTGTGCCCGTTTGACCGGGCTGCCTGAAAAAATCTGCCTTCACCGGTATCCGGTGGGTGCGGCAGTGGGGAAGACCAATGAGTAACCGTGATTTTTATGAGGTGCTGGGCGTTGCCAAAGGCGCCAGCGAAGACGAAATCAAAAAGGCCTACCGCAAGCTGGCCATGAAATACCATCCCGACCGCAATCCGGGCGACAAAGAGGCGGAAGAAAAATTCAAAGAGGTGCAAAAAGCCTACGACATTTTGTCCGACCAGGAAAAACGGCGTGCCTATGACCAGTTTGGCCATGCCGGCGTTGATCCCAATATGGGCGCGGGTGGCGGCGGATTTGGCGGCTTCGGCGGTGCCGGTTTTGATTTTGGCGACATTTTCAGCCAAATGTTCGGTGGTGCCGCCGGTGGTGGCCGCCAGCCCAATTATCAGGGCGCCGATTTGCAGTACAACCTGGAAATCACGCTGGAAGAGGCGGCGCGCGGGGTGAAAAAAACCATCACCATTCCCAGCCATGAAGAGTGTGATGTCTGCCACGGCAGCGGTGCCAAGCCCGGCACCTCGGCTTCGGTGTGCGGTACCTGCGGTGGCAGCGGCACCATTCACGTACGGCAGGCGATTTTCCAGTTGCAGCAAACCTGTCCGACGTGCCATGGCACCGGCAAGCAAATCAAGGATCCCTGTGTCAAATGCCATGGCCAGGGCCAGGTGAAAACCCGCAAAACGGTGGAGGTATCGATACCGGCCGGTATTGATGATGGCCAGCGCATCCGTTTGTCTGGCGAGGGCGAGCCCGGTCTGCACGGTGCACCGGCCGGTGACTTGTATGTGTTGGTGCGGGTGCGGCCGCATCCGGTGTTCGAGCGCGACGGCATGGATTTGCATTGCGAATTGCCGATCAGTTTTACCGTGGCGGCACTGGGCGGCGAAGTGGAAGTGCCAACGCTGGAGGGCCGGGTCAAGCTCAACATTCCGAAAGAAACCCAAACCGGCCGCCGGATGCGGGTGCGCGGCAAAGGCATCAAGTCGGTGCGCTCGGCCGCCGTGGGAGATTTGTACTGCCATGTGGTGGTGGAAACGCCGGTCAATCTGACTGAACGGCAAAAAGAGCTGCTGGAGGAGTTTGAAAAGATTTCCACCGGCCTGGACCGGGCACAAACCCCGCGTCAGAAATCGTTTATGGACAAATTGCGCGATTTGTTCGAATAAACGGTCCGGTCCGGTCACAGTACAGCAGGCTGCCTGAACAGGTTTTCAGGCAGCCTGATTGTTATGGGTGTCGGCCTGATCCGGCGGCGGGGGCGGGACGGCAGTATGGCGGCGGCGCTGGGAGAGGCGGCGCAGGCACAGCCACGCCGGATAGGGCATCAGCAAGGCCACCGCCAGGTAGCGCGGGTTTTGCCATGCCACGGTCAGCTGGCCGTGCATCAAATCCCAAATCGCCCAAAACCAGTGCCACCAGGCCGGCAGGCTGAAGGATAGCACCAGCAGCAAGGCCAATATCCGCAACGGGGTCAGCGGCCAGGGGGAGTGGTCCAGTACCGCCCGGTTGAGTCGCATCAGCACCCAGAATGACCATCCCAGCAGCAACAGCATGCCGCCGTTGGCCAACACCTGCAAACCGTTGAAAGCGATTTCCGGGGCCACCGGCAAGCCGCGGTCGGGCAGCGCACTTTGTTGCAGCGATGCGCCGGCCGCCAGATTGCGGCCGAAGGCATACACCAAATCCAGTAACAGCAGCCACAAAGGCCAGGTGCTGAGCAAGCGTTTCATTCCTCAAATGCCTCAGTCGGTCAAGGCCGCCAGTGTAGCCGATTCTGTCCGCAGCGCAAATCGGGGCACAACAAAATCCGAAAACGGCGGACGGGTCAAAACCATTGTTGAGTGACTCCCATCATAACGCATTGGTATGGTGCGCCGTTGCGCAACGCTGTCGATGACACCGCCCGCATCTCGAGCGGCATTCATCCCTGATTTTCTTGCGCCGGCTGCAGTCTGGTGTGCGGATACAAACAATTGCTTTGTCTTTGATTTTTTCATTTGATAGACCAATTGCTTTAAAAAAGTCTGTGTAAATGCACGGT
>JBHAET010000220.1:0-6915 GCA_041855705.1 Neisseriaceae bacterium | reverse complement strand
GCCGCCGTGCATTCCATCGCTTCGGGGCTGGACTATCCCGGCGTCGGCCCGCAACACTGCCACCTGAAAGACAGTGGCCGCGCACGTTACGAAACCGCCACCGATGCCGAATGTTTGGACGCCTTTATGGCATTATCGCGCGAAGAAGGCATTATCCCCGCGCTGGAATCCTCGCACGCCGTCGCTTATGCCCTACGCCGCGCCGCCCAATTGGGCAGCGACAAACGTTTGCTGGTGAATTTGTCGGGACGAGGCGATAAGGACATTGATTATGTACTGGGCAAAATCGGTTTGTAAAACCAGGTGGTCAAAGCCGTTGGCCGGTGCCTTGCGTTCAGGTGCCGGTTGCCATCGGCCGATGATGATGATGCGTTTGCTGCCGGTGCTGTCATGCAGCCTGCTCAGCCTGTCGGCACACGCTTTAGATGTAATGTCGCCTGCGCAAAGCTTTATCACGCGTTTTGACCGCAATGGTGATGGCAAATTGAATGTGTCTGAATTTTTAGCGATTCGTGCCGATCAGACCGGCGATTTGCGGTGGCAGTTTCCACTGACACGTGAGGGTTTTCATGCACTCGACCGCGACCGCAATGGCTATTTGGATAACGCCGACGAATTGCCGGTAGACTTTTCGCCCGAAGTCAATGAGTACATTCAGTGCTGGCCGCGCCCGGCACCTTGTCGCTAGGGTTTGTTGACAATTGGCCGGTGAAGCGGTTTTTGAGACAACAAGCACAGCAAGCTTGAACCAGCTTGCGCACATTTTGAGCACCGCAGACTGAGACCTTTGCAAAACCCTCAGATGTGGATGCCGTTCAAGGCGTAGCAGCGCAGCGAGTGCAGACATAACCTAGAGTTAGGCAAACGGGCGAGCAGCGCACAACGCTTCAAATGCGCCGCAGATGGGGGTTTTGCAAAGGTCTCAGACTGCGCTTGTTCTGTGCTTGGGCATGCGGTTCTATAACCTGCACGCCAAGGTGCTGCAATCCGGAACCGGTTGTGGTTTATGCGGTGCACAGCACGGGTGTGGTTGCGATGAATGGCATCAAATTTTGATGTAGGCCATCGTTTAAAGTGGCAAGTTATGGTATAAAGCGGTTTTCTGTTTATTGATGAACAAACCAAGGAGTCCAGCATGTCCGAGCATGATCAAAACCCGCAACCCGAGCCGGTGGTACACACCACCAGCGCTGCCGTTTCGAATGACGATTTGAATCTGGCGATGCTTTCCCACTTGTTGTGCATCTTGTTGGGTTTTCTGGCGCCGCTGATTATCTGGCTGATGAACAAGGACAATGCGGCCAAAGGATTCGTGAATGACCAGGCCAAGGAATCACTGAATTTCCAAATCACGCTGATCATCGGTTATGTGATATCTTTCATTTTGTCGTTTGTGGTGATCGGCGTTTTCCTGACACTGATTTTGCTGTTGGCCAATTTGGTGTTGTGCATCATTGCTGCTTTGGCAGCCAAAAAAGGCGAAGCTTACCGTTATCCGCTTACCCTGCGTTTGGTAAAATAAGAGCAGGAAATAAAATTGAAATGAGTGCGGCACAAAGTGCCGCACTCATTTTGTTTGGGTAGTCGTGGCATGATTCGGTGGTTTCGTGATCCGGATACGCCATCGACTGCAGCGGATGCCACATCAAAAATTTGAGGCTGCCTGAAACAGGGTTTCAGGCAGCCTTTTGACCTCGTGGGCCGTGTTATTCCACTGTGACCGATTTGGCCAGATTGCGCGGCTTGTCGACATCGGTGCCGCGAGCCAGGGCGGTGTGGTAGGCCAGCAGTTGCACCGGAATGGTGTGCACGATCGGCGACAGGGTGCCGACATGGCGCGGGGTGCGGATCACGTGTACGCCATCGCCATTGGCAAAATCGCTGTCCAAATCGGTAAACACAAACAGTTCGCCGCCGCGGGCACCGACTTCCTGCATATTGGCCTTTACCTTGTCCAAGAGCGCATCATTGGGCGCAATCACCACCACCGGCATGTTTTCGTCCACCAGTGCCAGCGGGCCGTGTTTCAGTTCGCCGGCCGGATAGGCTTCGGCATGGATGTAGGTGATTTCCTTGAGCTTGAGCGCACCTTCCAGGGCAATCGGATAATGGATGCCGCGGCCGAGAAACAGGGCGCTGCTTTTCTTGGCAAACTGTTGCGCCCACACGGCAATCTGGGCTTCCAGATTGAGCGCGTGCTGCACGCTGCCCGGCAGCTGGCGCAATTCTTCCAGATAACCTTCAGCGGCAGAGGCCGACACATGGCCGCGCATTTTGCCCAAGGTGACCGCCAGGCCGAACAAAACCACCAGCTGGGTGGTGAAGGCCTTGGTGGAGGCCACGCCGATTTCGGCACCGGCACGGGTGTAGAGCACCAGTTCGCTGGCGCGCGGCAGTGCCGATTCCATCACATTGCAGATCGACAGCGAATGGTGCTGGCCCAGCGATTGCGCGTATTTCAGGGCTTCCATGGTGTCCAGGGTTTCGCCGGACTGGGAAATGGTGATCACCAGCTGTGTCGGGTCGGCAATCACGTCGCGGTAGCGGTATTCGCTGGCAATCTCGACATCGGTGGCAATTTTGGCAATCGCTTCCAGCCAGTATTTGGCGGTCAGCGCCGAATAATACGAGGTGCCGCAGGCCAAAATCTTGATGCTGCGGATGGCGGCAAAAACGGTTTCGGCTTCGCTGCCGAAATTGTGCGGCTCAAAGCCGCCGCTGAGAAACACCTCTGCGGTGTCGGCCACCGCACGCGGCTGTTCGTGGATTTCCTTTTGCATGAAATGGCTGTAGGGCCCCAATTCCAGTGAGGCCAGCGACAATTCCGAGGTTTTCACCGGCCGCTTGGCGGCAGCACCGTTTTTGTCGTAGAGGCGCTCAATGCCGCCGGCGTGCAGCAGAGCCACATCGCCGTCTTCCAGATAGGCAATCCGGCGCGTGAACGCGATCACCGCCGACACATCGGAGGCAATAAAGGTTTCCTCGTCGCCAAATGCCACCAGCAGCGGGCATCCCATGCGCGCCACCACCATTTGCTGCGGCTTGTCCTGTGCCATCACCGCAATCGCAAATGCGCCGTGGAAGCGGGCGCAGGCTGCCTGAACCGCCGTCAGCAGATCGCCGCCGTTGTGGCGGTATTCGTGGTTGACGCTGTGGGCAATCACTTCGGTATCGGTTTGCGATTCAAACACATAGCCCAAATCTTGCAAGCGTGTGCGCTCGGCTTCAAAGTTTTCAATGATGCCGTTGTGCACCACCGCAATATTGCCGCCGGAAATGTGTGGATGCGCATTCGGCTCGGTCACGCCGCCGTGGGTTGCCCAGCGGGTGTGTCCTATGCCGATGTGACCGTAAAGTTGTTTGGCTTTGGCCGCTTCTTCCATCAATGCCACCCGGCCGACGCGGCGCACGCGCCGGATGCTGCTGCCGTCGTTGATGGCAATGCCGGAAGAGTCGTAGCCCCGGTATTCAAGGCGTTTGAGGCCGTCGGTCAGAAAATCGACCACGTTGTGGTGGGCGCGGATGGCGCCAACGATACCGCACATAACAAGTTCCTTAGTATCGGGTGGAGCCGGAAGGCTCCGGTGGGAAAAACCGACGGCCCAACAGGCCGTCGCTACGGTTGCAGGCAGCCCCGAATCGTTAGGCTGCCTGAAAAACAAAGTTGTGGCGGCTTATTGACCGGGAAACACAAAGCTGATCTGTATGTTTTCGGCGGCCTCGCCGAAATGTTTCTGTACTTCGGCCTGCAACAGGGTTTGTAGTTGCGGCAGGGTTTGGGTTGGCAGCTGGCTGCTGTCGAACACCACAGTGATGAGCACCAGTTTGCCGTTGTGGCGGTTGGCACCCACTTGCGGCTGGCTGCCGGTGTGTTGCCGGATGCTGTCGGACAGTTGTTTTGACTGTTGCTGTAACTGCTGTACGTCGCCGACCACTTCGGCCGGATTGCAGGCGGCCAGCAGCAGAGCAGCGGCCAAGGCGGGGAGCAGGGGGCGTCGGATCATGGATGGCTCATTCCGTGGGTTTCGGCTTTTCCGGCCGCACCCAGCCGGCCAGGCTGGTCTGGCGGCTGCGCGACAGGGTTAGCTGGTTGTCGGGGCAGGACTTGGTGATGGTGCTGCCGGCACCCACCGTGGCACGGTGGCCGACACTGACCGGCGCCACCAGCACGGTGTTGGAGCCAATACGCACTTCATCGCCAATCACGGTGCGGTATTTGTTGACCCCGTCGTAATTGGCGGTAATGGTGCCGGCGCCGATGTTGCTGCGGCTGCCGATGTCGGCATCGCCAAGATAGCTCAAATGATTGGCCTTGCTGCCTTCGCCCAGACGGCTGTTTTTGACTTCGACAAAATTGCCGATGTGTACGCCGCCGGCCAGTTCGCTGCCGGGACGCAGGCGGGCATAGGGGCCGATGTGTGCCGCAGTGCCTATGGTGCAGTTTTCCAGATGGGAAAAGGCTTCAATCACGGTATCATCGCCGATCACCGCATTTTTGATCACGCAGTGGGGGCCGATGCGCACACGGTTGCCAAGCACCACATCGCCTTCCAGCACGACATTGATGTCAAGCATCACATCCTGGCCGTGCTGCAAGCGGCCGCGCAAATCGAAACGGGCCGGATCGGCCAGGGTGACGCCGGCGGTGAGCAGCGCATCGGCCTGGTTGCGCTGCAAAATGCGCTCCAGTTCGGCCAGCTGGCGCTTGTTGTTGACTCCGGCGGCCAGATAGGAATGGGCCACCGGTACCGGGTGCACCGCGACCTGGTCGCGGTTGGCCAGTGCAATCAAATCGGTTAGGTAATATTCGCCCTGGGCATTATTGCTTTGCAGCTGTGCCAGCCAGCCGGCCAGATGACGGTTGGGCAACACCAGCATGCCGGTGTTGATTTCGGTCACCGCCTTTTGGGCGGCATCGGCATCTTTTTCTTCCACGATCGCCACCACCCGGCCTTGCTGGCGGATGATGCGGCCGTAGCCGGTCGGGTTGTCCAGCACATCGGTCAGCAAACCGACTTCATCGCCGGCGGCCGCCAGCAGGGTGTGCAGGGTGGCCGCATCGGTGAGCGGCACATCGCCGTACAGCACCAGGGTACGGCCGTGTGCCGGCAGGTGCGGCAGCGCCATTTTCAAGGCATGGCCGGTACCCAGCTGCTCGGTCTGCTCCACCCAGTGAACCGCTTGCCGCACCTGGTCACGCACCGCGTCCTTGCCGTGACCGATCACCACATGGATGGCGGCGGGTGCCAGTTGTTGGGCGGTATCGATGACGCGGGACAGCATGCTCTGTCCGCCGATGGGATGCAAGACCTTGGGCAGGCTCGAATACATGCGGGTGCCTTTACCGGCGGCGAGAATCACAATGTGCAGGGGGGAATCGGTCATGATGGGCTTGTGTGTTGTTCTGCAAGAGGCAAACGGTTTTTAGGCAGCCTGGCATGATGGTGCGGCATCGGCCTGCATCGTGATGGGAGGGTGTGATGGCGGCAGGCTGCCTGAAAACGGGCAAATGTCGGATCGGCGGCTGGCAGCCGCCCGGGTAGGTCAGCGGTTTTCCGGCGCCACTTCCCAGTGGGTGCGCGGCGCATTGTTGCTGTGGCTGCCGGTTTTGCCCGGTTCAATCACATGTTGTTGCGGGCGCAAATTGTTGTAGCGCTGGTCGCGGGCGTAGCTGCCGTCTTCGTACACCACGCGCGCGCCGGCTTCGTATTTGGGGCGCAGGCTGGTATTGCCCTGCTGGTCTTGGTAGGTTTCCCAGGTGCAGGCGCTCAAGGCGGCAAGCGGCAGCAACAGGGTCAGATAACGGATCATGGTGGGGTCCTTGGCATCGGTAAAAAATTTTGCAGCGGCGATTGCAGGTTTGCCTGCCGGTGTCGGGTGAACAGGGTGCCGGCAGCGGCATCAAAGCAGACCGTATTTTAATGAATTTGGTGGCCGGCGTACAGTTTGGCCAGTGCCGCCATGTCGGCGGCACAGGCATCGACAAACGGCAGCGGCCGGGTGTCGGGGCCGAACCAGACCGTACGCATGCCCAAGGCTTTGGCGGCGCGCAAGTTGGCGGCGCTGTCGTCAATCATCACGCAGTCGGCCGGTACGGCATCCAGCGTGCGGCACACCCGCCGGTAGGCGTCGGCGGCCGGTTTGTACAGCAGGCCGACATCATCGGTGCCGAATAGGGCTTCAAACAAATGGCCGATGTCCATGGCCTCAACCAGTGCCCGCACATAGAAGGCCGGGCCGTTGGAAAACACCGCCTTGCGACCGGGCAAGCCGGCCAGCACGCTGGCCACGTCGGCCTGTGGCCGGAGTGCCGGCAGCAGTTGCTCCAGCGGGTGGCTGTGGCGCAGAAAGGCGGCAATGTCGATTTCGGGATGGTGTTGCTGCAAACCGGCCAGGGTGGCGCCGTAGCGGTGCCAATAGTCTTGGCGCAGGGCGGAGGCGGCCGCGGCATCCAGTTGCAGTGCGGCGGCCAGATAGGTGGTCATGGCGTGGTTGATCAGGCTGAAAATGCCGGCATCGGCATGGTGCAGGGTGTTGTCCAGATCGAACAGCAACACGGTGTCATCGGTGATGTGCATAAAGGATGGCAAACGGTACGGACGGGCCCCGCGGCGGCTTTGAATTCGTCCGGCCATCGGGTATGATGCGCCATTAAACCACATCCACGGGGAGACGTCATGAAACTTGCCAAAACCCTGGCCCTGACGCTGCTGCTGTTGGGCAGCGCCTGGGCGCAGGCGCAGACCGAAGTGCGCCTCGCGGTACACAAATCGTTTGCCTTGCCGCAACCGGTGTTGAGCAAATTCGAGCAGGATCACAAAGTCAAGCTGAGCATCATCAAGGTGGGCAGCGGCAATGAAATGCTGAACAAGCTGATTTTAAGCCGGGCGCAGCCGATTGCCGATGCGGTGTATG
>JBHAET010000219.1:0-3150 GCA_041855705.1 Neisseriaceae bacterium | reverse complement strand
CTGTCGGTTTCGGTCCAAAGCCTCGATTCGCTGCTGCATCCGGAAGGGGTGATTGCACAGGCGCAAAATCTGGCGGCCGATGCCTTTGGCGCACGCCACACCTATTTCGCCACCAATGGCTCCTCCACCGCCAACAAAGTGATTCTGCAAAGCCTGCTCACGCCCGGCGACACCTTGCTCCTGGACCGCAACTGCCACAAATCGGTACACCACGGCGTGATTCTGTCCGGGGCCAAACCGGTGTATCTGGACAGCAGTGTCAACGAGGCGCTGGGACTGTTCGGCCTGGTGCCGCAAAAAACCATTTTGCAGGCCATCGACCAGCATCCGGAAGCCAAAGCGCTGATTCTCACCAGCAGTACCTACGACGGTATGTGTTACGACCTCAAGCCCATCATCGACGCCGCCCACCGTCACGGCATCAAAGTTATCATTGACGAGGCCTGGTACGGCTTTGCCCGCTTCCATCCGGTATTTCGCCCCACCGCGCTGGAGTTGGGTGCCGATTATGTGACCCAGAGTACCCACAAAACCATGTCGGCGTTTTCGCAGGCCAGCATGGTGCATGTCAATGACCCGGAACACGACCCGCACATCCTGCGCGAAACCTTCAACATGCACGCCTCCACCAGCCCGCAGTACAGCATTATTGCCAGTCTGGACGTGGCCCGCCAGCAAATGGTGATGGAAGGATACGGCCTGCTGAGCGGCGCCTTGGAACTGGCCGCACTGCTGCGCCAGCAAATCAATGCCCTGCACCACTTCAAGGTGCTGGACCTGGACGATTTGATGCCCGCTGCCATCCGCCGCGACAAGGTGCGGCTGGACCCGACCAAAATCACCATCGACACCCGTGCCAGCGGTTTTTCCGGCAACCAGGTCCAGCACATTCTGTTCGACCGCTTCAACATTCAGGTGGAGAAGGCCACCTTCGCCACGGTCAGCACCCTGGTCACCATCGGCACCAGTGCCGAAAAAGCCATGCGCCTGATCCACGCCCTCACCACCCTTGACCAGGAAAAGCCGAAGCGCAAAACCCGCCTGCTGGCACCCAGCCTCAAAGTGCCGCATTTTACCGAACTGGCCTGCCTGCCGCGCGATGCATTCTATTGCAGCGGCCAACGGCTGGCGCTGGTGAAAAACGGCAAATTCAATCCGGAACTGGTGGGCAAAATCTGCTGCGACCAAATCGTGCCCTACCCGCCCGGCATTCCGGTGCTGGTGCCCGGCCAGGTGATTTCGCGCCAGATTGGCGAATTTCTGGCCAAAATGTACTGCGGCACCGACGACAAGGAAATCCATGGCCTCACCGCCACCGACGAGGGAGACGGCATCCGGGTGCTGACCGCCGAAGAGGCCCGTTCTTTACAAAAAACATCATAGCCTTGCGTTTGCTAACTTGAAAAGCCGCAATCCGGCGCATATGATTACGAGTTAATAACAGATGGCATCGCTGTCTGTTATTTTTTATGGGGTAGCGGGCCGGCCCGCTTTATTCATTGATTGCCGACAGCCAGCGGGTTGAAACCCGGCAGCACATGAACAGGCCCCGGTCAGCCGATGCACCATATTGAACAACAATTGAACAAACACAAAAAGCATCACGCGTGCTTCAGCCTGTCAACAGGCAGAAAGGGATTTTAAATGAATCAAAAACTGTGGTTATTGTGTGTTGCCGCCGTGTTGGGTGTCTCTGCCTGCGGCCAAAAAGACAGCGCACCGGCGACACCGGCCGGCCAAAGCCAAAGCAGCCAGCCGGCTGCCGGGAGCAACAGTGACAACAACGAATCCGAAGCCACCGAAGACAATGCCCAGCCCGCCAGCAGCAACTTCCTGGCCGACGCCGCCGCCTTGCAAAAAGCCGAGGACGAACTCAAAGCCCTGCCCCAGTTTGGCGGTAAAGAACTCAGCGTGTTCCAGGATGTGCGTTTTTACGGCGGCAAGCGTCCGCGCATCACCGTGGAAGTACAGGACCCGAACAATCCGGACAACATCGACCACTACGAATACGAAAACGGCAAATGGAGCGAACCGCAGCCGGTACAAATTTCCGGCGGCGGCGACATGAAAGACAATGTCACCCCGCTGGCACAGGTGAAGTTTGCCACCGTGGCCGAAATCGCCAAAGCGTGGTCGGAAAAAGCCAAAGAAGTGGGTGCGGCCGAAACCGAGCTGGATTATGCATTCTTCTCCCTGTTCGTACCCACTCAAAAACGCAGTTGGCGCACCAGCACCATCGAAACCGATCGTGCCAAATACAGCCTGGACTTCAAGCTGGACGGCACGGTTGAATCATTTGAAAAACAATAATCCGTGACCGTCAACAAAAGGCTACCTGAAAAATTCAGGTAGCCTTTTTGCTGTCCGCCATCTGACGGCTGTCTGCCAGAATGCGCGCCAAGCGCAGCGCGGCATTGTCGATTTCGGCATCACCCAATGCCGCATAGCCCAATAACCAGCCATGGCGCTTGTCCGATCCCAGATACAGACTGCTCAACGGCAGCAGTTGCAGGCCCTCGGCCGCGGCGGCGGCCACGCTATGGCGCTCGCTATCGGCATCCGGCAGCAAACAGGGCAAATCCAGGCCGCCGCTGGGCACCCAGCATTCCACCCCGTCACCGGCATGGCGCACCAATGCCGCTGCCAGCCGGTCACGGCGGCGGGCATAGAGTTTGCACATGGTGCGCACATGACTCTGGTAATGGCCGCCGTCCATAAACGCCGCCAGCGTCAGTTGCGCCAGCAGCGGGCTGTGGCCGTCCATCACGCTGCGGGCAGCCACAAACGCCGGCATCAGCGACGGCGGCAGCACCAGATAGGCCAGGCGCAAGCCGGGAAACAGTGCTTTGCTGAAAGTGCCCAGATACAGGGTACGGCCATGGGCGTCCAGCCCGTGCACGCAGGCCGTCGGCAATCCCTGGTCGTGAAACTCGCTGTTGTAATCGTCTTCCAGAATCCAGCCTTCGTTCGCCGCCGCCCATGCCGTCAGCGCCAGCCGCCGCTCCAGCGCCAGCACGGCACCGGTCGGATACTGGTGCGACGGGGTCACATACACGCAACTGCCCCGCACCGGCGGCAAACGTGCCACCTGCATGCCTTGCCGGTCCACCGGCACCGGCTGCAAGGTCAAACCGGCGGCGGCCAGCGTTT
>JBHAET010000218.1:0-4258 GCA_041855705.1 Neisseriaceae bacterium | reverse complement strand
GGCGGTATTTTTGGTCAAAAATCCCCGTCTGCGGCGTTGAAAATGCTCGCAAGGTGTTCAACCTTGCTGCGCTTTTTGCCTGGCATACGCGGATTTTGCCTCAAAAAACCGCTTCGCCGGTCAATTGTCAACAGACCCTAGAACATTGATGAAATAATACTAAACAAGACCTTGGCAAAATCCCCATCTGCGTCGTATTTGAAGGGTTGTGCACTGTTCGCTCGTTAACCTTTCGCCATGTTATGCCTACACTCTCAGCGTGGCCTACCCCTTGAACTGCATCTACATCTGGGGTTTTGTAAAGGTCTCTAAACTTGAAATATCTATTCCCAAGGGCGCAAATCGACAATTCCCAGAATGGCTTTCTGGCGACTATCCAACAGCACCGTCATGTCTTGAACTGGTGCTTTCAACGCCAAATAACCATCTGCTTGTGGATACTGACCCAGCAACGCCTCCACCCTATCTTTGGGATTATATTTGGCTAATTCCGATAAATCATGCTTTTTTGCCAACATTTCTGGCCAAGCTGTTTCCAAAGACTGATAATAATCAGCACGCATTGCGGGTGAAACACCAGTTTGCAGCTCATCAAATGTGCGTTGCGACTGCTCTGCCGCATCACGAAAAGGGCGTACCGCCACCCATTGAAATTTGAATTTGGGATTGTGCGCAAATGCGGGCAATACGGCTGCGCCTTCTGGTCGAACCACCGAATCGGCCTGCACCACATCAAAACGTAAACGATCAAATGCTACATATACCGGCCGGCTCACCGCAATACTGTACATGCCATACAAATAAGCCAGTAATTGCAACAAGACAATGACCGACAAATCAAATTTCAAGGTTTTTTTCTGCGGACTGCTGGCCACCAATAAAGTCAACAAGGGCCCCAAAACAACGTCAACCACAACCAATAATGAAAAAATACCACCCACACCAACAGCTGTTTGCAAAGGATCCGGATGCCAAATGCCAAATACCACATACAAACCCAATAAAGCAACGATTGTCGACAACAACAAATGAAGCCCAGCCGTTTTCAGTCGGAATTGCATACTTTTATTTCCAGATTACTTGTGGCAACAATTCATTCCAAATTCGTATTAGATTGAAGCAGCAGTGCTTATTGACAGCTGGTTGGCAAAAAGCGAATCCCCAAGCTGCCGCCACAACGCCATTCAATCAATTGCGTTCTGTTGTTGGCATTTAATGTCGGCGTCATTACCAAGTTCAGACCAGCCACCACACCTGCATCATAAGGCACCGTAATCACGCCCGTATCGGCAGCAACCACTATAGCATTATCTTGGATATACTTCCCTTGAATACTGTTGGCCACCATACCAATTGAGCCAGTATTGGCCACTGCTGCCGCATCGGGAAATGCATTACGATCTGCAGCCCAAGCAGCAATATCATCACGCAGGCCACTGGTTACCCGAATGCCCTCAGATGCTTGCGCCCGACCAGTATAATCGGTATAAGCCGGCAGTGCCAAGGCAGCCAGAATACCAATAATGGCGATCACAATCATCAATTCAATTAAAGTAAATCCCCTTTGTTTCAACGGCAAAGCAGTGGTTTTCGGTGAAAAATTATTATAAGTAACCATGTCTTTCATTCCAAAATAAAATCCCCTCGGTTGCCCAAGGGGAGCGAATCATCCGCACCGAAGAGTGCGAATGATTCATGCTACGCAATACCGTACCAAATTATTGGCAGCTGGTCGGCAGACGGTTGGCGTTGGCAAAACCAGCACATCGCCAACGAGCGATTTGGCCGGGAGCACCCATTTGCGGAGTCAAGGTCATGGTTTGACCAGCGTTAGCGCCCGCATT
Organism: Neisseriaceae bacterium; assembly: GCA_041855705.1. Classification (GTDB taxonomy): domain Bacteria; phylum Pseudomonadota; class Gammaproteobacteria; order Burkholderiales; family Neisseriaceae; genus JALJZY01. The sequence goes on along the minus strand of JBHAET010000218.1, from coordinate 2,414 downwards.
GAAGGCAACGTTAATGATGGTCGGGTTAGTTGCCGGAGCGGCAGCATCACCACCAGTCAAAGTCACACCACCCGCAGCAAAATATTTACCTTGCAACAGAGCGGCTTGAACACCTACCGGATCTGCAGCTTGCGGCCAACGGTTGGCATCAGCCAAGAACACACCAACATCGGTTTGTACACCGGCAGTGGCTTTGAAGCCTTCAGCTGCTTGAGCACGAGCAGTATAGTCTTGGTAAGCCGGCAAGGCGATGGCAGCCAAAATACCGATAATGGCGATTACGATCATCAACTCGATCAGGGTGAAACCTTTTTGCATTGCTTTCATGTTTTCTCTCCAAAAGAAGGATTAGGGTTAAAGAAACTGCTTTTGCCTACCGTGTAAAACAGCTTGTTGGCAGCAACTTCAGTTGAAAACAGTGAAGCAGTCGGCATGCCAAAAACAGGTTTAAAATTTCAATATGTTGATTTTTTTGTATTTTATAAAATAATCACACTTCAAATCCAGGCACCTGGCAAGCAAATGGCGACCGCAGGCTGACGGTTTTTGTCAACTTCTTACCTTACCCATGTCGCCACCGCCAATTGCCACCGATCGGTACCGCCCAAATGCGTCAATTGCCGCAAAATGTCACGCTGCACTTGATGCAGCACAAATCCGGCAACCGGTAGTCGCAGTATGATGGTGAACATCTTAACCAACCCGTCAGGAGCCATGCCATGACTGCCGTGAAATCGATTACCGCACCGATGAAATTTCTGGTGCAAGCCGGCCTGTTGGGCCATTTGGGCCAGCACATTCAGCAATATGGCGACCGCGCGCTGATCATTTGCGACCCGTTTATCATGGAACAGGCACAGGCCGATACCCGTGCCAGCCTGGCCGAGCACAATATTCATGCGCTATTCAGCCTGTTTGGCGGCGAGAGTTCCGACCCGGAAATCGAGCGCCAACGGACCGAGTTTGAGGCCGGCCAGTGCCAGTTTGTGGTGGGCATTGGCGGCGGCAAAACTCTGGACACCGCCAAAGCAGTGGCTTATTACCAAAAAGTGCCGGTGGTGATTTTCCCCACCCTCGCCTCGACCGATGCGCCCTGCACAGCGCTGACGGTGGTGTACAACCCGGACGGTTCGTTCAACCGCTATCTGTTTTTGCCCAACAACCCGAATGCGGTGCTGGCCGACACCAAGCTGCTGGCCGCCGAACCGGCACGCTTTTTTGCCGCCGGGGTGGGAGACGGTTTGGCCACTTATTTTGAGGCACGCACCTGCTATGCCAGCAACGGCATCAATCTGGTGTTGATGCAGCCCTCGCTGGCCGGGCTCGGCATTGCCAAGCTGTGTTACGAAACCATCCGCGATTATGCCGCCCAGGCCATGCACGCGGTGACCACCCGCTCGGTGACACCGGCACTGGAGCGTACCATTGAAGCGACCATTTACATGAGCGGCGTCGGTGCCGAATCCGGCGGCTTGGCCGCCGCGCACGCCATTCACAACGGCATGACGGCGGTACCTGATTTGCACGGCGCCATGCACGGTGAAAAAGTGGCGTTTGGGCTGGTGGCCCAACTGGTGCTGGAGGGCTCGCCGGTGGCCGAGCTGGAAGAAGTCATCGGCATCATCCACGCAGTCGGCCTGCCGCTGACCCTCAAGGATTTGGGCCTGAAACAGTTTAAAGAAGCCGAATGGCGCCAGGTGGCCGAACTGGCCTGTGCCGAGGGCGAAACCATTCACAACGAGCCGTTCAAGGTGACACCGGACATGGTTTACGACGCGATTGTGGCCGCCGACCGCCTGTTGCAGCACTACGTGGCCACCGGGCGCGTGGTTTAAACGGCAGATTGTTGCCCCGCTGCGCGGTGCCTAACCCTGCGTGAGAGCACACCATGTGCATGGGCACCCCGCCGCAAAGGCTGCCTGAAAACCGATGATGCCGAACCGGCACGGTTTTCAGGCAGCCTTTTTTGTATGAAATATCGACACCGCTACTGAAAGATCATTGATTTTTCTAATTCAAAACACTCCACAGCAAACCGCAGACCCTACATCGCCACGGCCAAACGAAACGACAGCGGCGCAAACTGCCGTGCATCCGCCCCATCCCCCATCTGGCCGCCCGCCGGCAAACTGTTATAAAATAGAACCCTTACTCTAACGCACACACACCGAAACATGATGACTTCCGATTGGTCGCAGCCCAATCTGCTGCAGATGGATACCGCAAACTTCCTGCAACACATCGAAGCGGCTTTCAAACACATTTTTGCCGACGGCCTCAACCTGATGCACTATCTGCCCGAAAACAAATGGCTGGAACTCAAACGTGCAGGATTGTTGCTGCCGTTTTTGGCCGAGCGGCACGGCGGCAGGAAAAGCAATCAGTTTGAAATCCAAGAGGTGTTGCGCATTGCC
>JBHAET010000217.1:0-3102 GCA_041855705.1 Neisseriaceae bacterium | reverse complement strand
GCCGCCGTGTACACCATTCACGGTTTTTGCCAGCGGGTGCTCACCGATTACGCCTTTTTGTGCGGTACTCCGTTTGACACCGAAACCGTTCCCGCCGACCCGCTGCTGCTGCACACCTGGGCCCAGGATTACTGGCGGCGCCACATCAGCCCGCACCCGCTGTATGCGCCCTTGGTGGCCGATGCCGGCTTAACCCCGGATGCGATACTGGACGAACTGGGCAAATGGCTGACCCGCAGCGAAGTTGAATTCAGGCTGCCTGAACACACGGATCTGGCTGCTGCTGACCATAACTTGCGACAGCAATGGGCGGTGTTGCGCCGCCAACTGGCGGCCATTGAACAGGCTTACTGGCAGATCAAACCGGCCAAACTCAGCGGTACTTATTTCAAAGACCCCACCTTCCAAACGCTGTTTGCAGAACTGTGGGCGGCGGCTGACAGCGACAATCCGCACCATCCACTGACCAAGGCCGACAAACTGGCCTTGTTCAGCGCCGATTACCTGAATGCCCACACCAAGGGCAAGCAGCAACTGAGCGAACACGAAACCGCGCAACTGGCACCGCTGGCTGCCTTTGGCGAAGCACTGGCCCACTGGCAACAAACCGCGCAAAACAGCCTGTTGCGCATCAAAATCGACACCCTGGCCCATGTACGCCAGCAATGGCAGGCCGAGCGCCGCCACAGCCGCCAGCGCGGCTTTGACGATTTGCTGGCCGATGTGGTCCAGGCATTGTCACCGGCCAATCCGCAAGCCGATCTGCTGGCCAAAACCCTGGCTGAAGCCTGGCACATCGCACTGGTGGACGAATGCCAGGACACTGATCCGCTGCAATACCGCATTTTCAAAACTGCCTTTGCCGAACAAGGCCGGCCGCTGCTGATGGTCGGTGATCCGAAACAGGCGATTTACCGTTTTCGCGGTGCCGACATTCATGCCTATCTTCAGGCAGCGTCCGACACCCCGCCGGCCAACCGGCACACACTGGACACCAACTACCGCAGCCACCAGACCCTGCTGGCCGGGATCGGCCACCTGTTTGCCGCCAAACAGCACCCGTTTGTGCTGCCCGCCATCGACTACACCCCGGTGAGTGCCCACCGCGCCGAGAGCCGCCTGCAGCCGGCACAAGCCGCGCTGCACATCCGCTGGCTCAATGAAACACCGGAAAGAAATGATCAAGGCGGCGAAAAAACACCCAACAAAGATTGGCTGCGCCAGCGCGCCGCACAATGGTGTGCCGACGAAATTGCCGGCCGTTTGACCGCCGCGGCCGCCGGCCGGTGCCAACTGGCCGATGAACACGGCACACGCCCGCTGGTCGCCGGCGACATTGCGGTGCTGGTGCGCAAACACCAGGAAGGCAGCATGATTGCCGCTGCCTTGCGCCAACGCGGCATACCTTGCGTGTCACTGGATCAGCAATCGGTGTTTGCCAGTGCCGAAGCCGAAGCACTGGCGGCACTCATGGCCTGGTGGCTGCAACCGCAACAAGGCGGCCTGCTGCGCTTTGTGCTGGCCGGTCCGCTGTTTGGCTGGGACGCCGGACAACTGATGCAGCTCAATCACGACGAAGCCGCGCTGACCGGCTGGCTGGAACGGGCACAGCAGGCACACAGCCGCTGGCAGCAACACGGCATTTACAGTGCGCTGCAAAGCTTTGCCACCGCCTGCGATCTGGAAAGCAGCCTCTTGGCACGCGGGGCCGAACGCAGTCTGACCAATTTCTGGCAACTGGCCGAATTGCTGGCCGCGGCCGACCATGCCGGTCCGGCGGCCACCAGTCACTGGCTGCAACAGCAGATTGCCGGCCACGGCCAGCACAGCGACGAACACCAACTGCGGCTGGAAAGCGATGCCGATCTGGTGAATATTGTCACCATGCACGCGGCCAAAGGTTTGGAATACCCGCTGGTGTACTGCCCCTTTGTGTGGGACGGTGCGTCGATCCAGCGCAAAAGCTGGCAAACCGTGCACCACAACGGCCAAGCCTGGCTCAGCCCGCCGGAGCTGCTGGATGACGATGAATGGATGCAATTGCAGCGCGAACAGTTGGGCGAATTGCTGCGCCTGTATTATGTGGCCTTTACCCGCGCCCGCGAACAACTGGTGTTGTATGCTGCCGCCTGCCGTGATACCGCCTACAATCCCTTGGCCTATCTGTTGGGCGGCAATGCCAGCGACACCCCGGAAACCGTGGCCGCACTGTGGCAACAGGCCGATCAGCCGGTCAGTCTGCTGTGGCAACGCTGGCAGCAGTATTTGAACCAAGATCCGGCCGTTGCCACCAGCTTTGCCTGGCACAGCGGCGCACCGGAGCCGGCACACTGGCTGCCGAGTCACGAATCATCTGCCGAAGCCCGCGCCCTGGTGTTGCCGTGGCGACCGCTGGAACACATCCGCCACACCAGTTTTACCGCCCTCAGCACACCGGCCACCCGCCACGCCGCCACAGCCGGTGCCGAACAGGCACCGGATCTGGACCGCGGCGAAACCGCCACCCCGCCGCCGGATCACATCGAGACGCTGCCTGAAGACTGGTTGCCGGCCAGTGCCATTCTCACCTTTCCGCGCGGAATGCAGGCCGGTGTCTGTCTGCATGCCCTGCTGGAAGAAACCGATTTCAGCCGCCCGGCGGCCGAACAGCAGGCGTGCTATGCGCCGCTGTTGGCACGTCACGGTTTTGCCGACATCCCCGCAGCCGATTTGCTGCCGATGATCGAAACCGTACGCCATGCACCGCTGTGGCCCGATGGCTGCTTGGCCGATTTGCCGTCCGCCGCCTGCCTGGCGGAAATGGATTTCATGCTGCAGGTAACCGACTTCTCCCTGCCCATGCTGCAACAATGGCTGGCACAACCGCACATCGGCCTGCCGCCGGTATGCGTGACGGCGGCCCGACAACTGGATTTTGCGACGGTGACCGGCTTTGTGAACGGTTTTATTGACTTGGTGTGCCGCGACGAGTCCGGCCGGGTGGCGGTGATTGACTACAAATCCAACCACTTGGGTTTCGGCCGTACCGACTACGGCCGGCAGGCGATGGATACGGCGATGGCCGAACACCATTATTATTTGCAGGCACTGATTTATGCGATC
>JBHAET010000216.1:0-3233 GCA_041855705.1 Neisseriaceae bacterium | reverse complement strand
GGGAGGTAGGATTCGAACCTACGCATGCTGGGATCAAAACCCAGTGTCTTAACCACTTGACGACTCCCCAACACCGCAACCGGCATGCCGGCTGCGTTGACTTGGCTGGGGAGGTAGGATTCGAACCTACGCATGCTGGGATCAAAACCCAGTGTCTTAACCACTTGACGACTCCCCAACAACACACATCAGACCTGTACGGGATGACGCGCCAGCATGGCGGCCAGATAGGTTTGTTGCGTGCGTGAAACTTGCCGGTAAACGGCCTCTGCGTCCGCGCGCTGTTCGAAGCGCAAAAACACACAGGCTCCCGAACCACTCATCATTGGCAATCCGTAGGCCACCAATTGCTGAAAAGCAGCGTTTACTTCGGGATGCTCCGCCAAAACAACACCTTGCATATCATTACGCCAAGGTTGCGGCGTTTGAAAGACTGGCATTATGCTGGGTTCGGAATCGCGTGTCAAGTGCGGATGGGCAAAAATCCGTGCCGTCGGCACATGCACCGGCGGCTTCACAATCACATACCATTGTTGCGGCAAGGATAAGCGGTGCAACTCTTCACCCACGCCACGGGCAAATGCCGGCTCGCCGAAGATGAAAAACGGCACGTCGGCTCCCAGCCGCAGGCCCAAGTCCATCAGCGCCTGCCGCGTCAGACCGCAATGCCACAGCCGGTTGAGCGCCATCAGCACGGTGGCCGCATCGGAACTGCCGCCCCCCAAACCGCCGCCGGTGGGAATCCGTTTCTCCAGCCAGAGATCCACCCCGCCGCCGCCGGCGGTCTGCTGCAACAGGGCCGCCGCCCGGTAAGCCAAATCCTGGTGCGGTGGCAGGCCGTCGGTGGGAGTATGGAGCAGGATTTGGCCGTCATGGCGCGGCACCATGTACACGGTATCGCACAGGTCAATCGGCACAAACACGCTTTCCAGCAAATGGTAGCCATCGGCACGGCGGCCAGTGATGCGCAAATCCAGATTCAGTTTGGCCGGTGCGGCAAACGACAGAGCGTGTTCGGGAATCGGGGCAAAAGGCATGCGTTCAATCCGGGAGTTTTCAGGCAGCCTCAACCGGCTGCGGCGCGCAAGGCACAGTCAACCGGTGCTTGCGCATCGGGTTCAAAGCGGTCAAACACCAGGCGGATATTGAGTGTCTCGTTTTCCAGCACCACAATGCGCGGACTGTTGCCGTCAGCGGCCAGCTGGCGGCCGATCAGCCAGCCCGATTGGCGCAAGCGGCCATCGGGCAAAATCTGGTACGGCTCATCAGCGGCCCAGTGGCCGCGTACCCAATGGTTCAAATGTCCCAGCGGCAAGCCAAAGCCCAACAGCTGCCGGCTCAATTCTTCGACCGTGGCCGCCTGATAACGCCGGCCCTGGCTGTCTTCGGCCACCACACCCTGACGGTCGCGGCACAATACGCCCACCGTATTGCCCAGCGGCGTATTGACCTCGATCTGCTGTACCGCCGCGCTGTCGGACCAGCGGAAATTGGCATACGAACCTTTGCCTTCCGCCCGTACCGCCAACCGGCCATCGGCATCAAAGGCCACCACCGCCCCGCTGCCGGTCTGCCAACCGGCCTGCCGCAACGGGCCGCTGCTGGCGGTACAGGCCGCCAGCACCGCCGCCATTCCGCACCCAGCACCCACACGCACCGCCCGGCGGACAAGCTGCAACATCATGCTCATTCCCCGCTCAGACGCACGCCCAAACGGCGCAAGGTTTCCTGCAATACGCGGTGTTGCGGATCCTTTTGGTGCGCTTCGCGCCAAACCGTCAACGCCTGTTCGCGCTGATCCAGAGTCCACAGCACCTCACCCAGGTGCGCCGCCACTTCGGCCTCCGGCTGCTGTTCGTAGGCGTATTGCAGATACGGCAGGGCACGCTGGGCATCGCCCTGCAAAAAATATACCCAGCCCAGGCTGTCGTTGATGGCGGCCGAAGCCTGGTCCAGCTGGTAGGCCGCTTCAATCAGGCGCGCCGCTTCGGCACGGTGTACCGGCGGCAGGGACAGCAGGGTGTAGCCCAGGGCATTCATGCCGTCGGGACTGTCCGGATTCAGTTGCACAAAACGGCGCAAATCGGCCACCGCCCGTTGCGGCTGGCCCAACTGATCGGCATACAGCACACCGCGCTGGTACAGCAGTGCCGACAGATATTCCTGGTCGCCGCTGCTTTCTGCCTGGCGCAACTGGCTGTTGAGCTGGTTCAGCAACTGCTGCGGCGGCAAAGTACGGTCCAGCAGGCGCAATTGCAGGCTGCGCAAATCACCCTGGTCAAAATAACGGCCCCGCTTGGCACCCATGCTTTCGGCGGCGGCCAGTTGCTGGCGGGCGGCGGCCCATTTTTGCTCTTCGACGTCAATGCGGGCGGTGACAATCGCCTTGTCAAAACGCAGATCCAGCGTCTGGATGCGGGCAAGCCAGGCCCGCGCCTCGCCATAGCGGCTATCGGCCAACAGGCGCATGGCCGCCAACAGGGCGGCACGGCCTTTCTGGGCCTGATTGCCCAAGGCCGTCACCTTCTCCAGATGCTGCAAAGTGTCTTCAATCGGCGCTTTCTGGTTCACCGACAGCAAGGCTGCCTGAAGATAGAAATCGGGATCCGGATGGGTGGCCAGCACGTTCTGCAACTGGGCATAAGCCCGCGCATAATCGCCACTGTGGATCAAGGTGTCGATGTACAAGCCCTGCCACATCGGTGAGAGCTGGTTGATGTCGGTCTGGCGGAAAAACGAATTGACCACCTGCGGCTGACGCTGGGCAATCAGGCTCAACGCCAGCTGGGTGGGTGGTCGGATGTCGCCATCCAGTTCCGACAAGCGCTGCAGGGCACCCACCGCATCCTGATTGCGACCTGCCTGGGCGGAAATCACGGCATCGGCAATCATGGCCTCGGCCAAATCCGGGAACCGCGCGGCCGAGCGGTGCACCGCATCCGCACCGTCGGCCGCCACTTGCGGCTGGCTCAAACCCATTTGTGCCAATTGCAGGAAAATGCGCCGCGCCTGCCGCTCGTCGGCATGGGCCAAAATACCGTCCAAACCGGCGAACACGGTTTCGCCCTCACCCCGTGACAGGGCCAGTGCCCATTGCATCCGCTCCTGTGTCGGTGACGGCCCGCCCTCCAGCTCGCGCAGGCGCTGCAAAAAGGCCTCAGCCTGTTGGCGGGCATCCAGATCCAGTGCGATTTCCATACCGCGCTCGGCCACCGCGGCATCCTGGGTCCGAT
>JBHAET010000215.1:0-17839 GCA_041855705.1 Neisseriaceae bacterium | reverse complement strand
GTACAGCCCGCCCAGGCGCAAAACATCGCGATGGGGAATGTCGCTGCTGGCAAACAAGGCTTCAACCGCGGCCACTTTGGCCGCATTGTCGCTGGCCGGTGCGATCGGGGTGTGCTCGGTGCAGCGGCCGCGCTGTTGGCCGTATACCGAAATGCTGCTGCTGTAGAGCACATGCTTGACGCCACAGTGGCGGGCGGCCGCCAGCCAGCGTTCGATGCCGGCCACATAATCGGGGCTGCCTGAAGGCGGCAGCAGACAGAGCCAGACCGGACAATCGGCCCATGCCAGCCAGTCGTCGCAGTCGCTGCGGCCGATGTCGCAGGCGGTAACGGCAAACGGCAGCGTCTGGTCGGGCGTACGGCGGGCGGCACGGATGCGCACGCCGTGCTGGTACAATTGCCAGGCCAGGGGCAGTCCCAGCCAGCCGAGCCCCAGAATGGCAACGGCGGCGGGCAATGAAGTGGTGGAGATCGGCATCGGGCGGTTTTCCGGAAAACGGGTCTGCCATCTTAACACCGGGGTGCCATGGGTGGACAGACGGTGCCGGGGCAGAGCGCGCCCGATGCGGTGGCGGGATGTGAAAATATTGCTGTCTACTTGTCAATTGGTGCGGATTACTTTACGATTTGCCGCCTAATATCGCAAAAATTTACATTTGTGGCACCCGCAGTGTGCCGCAGAGTGAACATGCGGGCTCCGTTCAACACACACACCGAGAGGTATATCGTGTCTGATTCCAAAACCACACCACGCGAGACCTTCTCCAGTCGCCGGGCATTTATGTTTGCCGCCATCGGTTCGGCTGTGGGCTTGGGCAATATCTGGCGTTTCCCTTACATTACTTACGACAATGGCGGCGGTGCCTTTATCGTTCCTTATCTGGTAGCCCTGCTCACCGCCGGCATTCCGTTGCTGTTTCTGGATTATGCGCTCGGCCACCGTCACCGCGGTTCGCCGCCGCTGGCTTTCCGCCGTCTGAACAAAGTCTTTGAACCGTTCGGCTGGTGGAATGTGCTGGCCAATGTGATCATCTGCATTTACTACGCGGTGATTCTGGGCTGGGCGGCCAGCTATACCTATTTCTCGCTGGTGGGTGCCTGGGGCGAAGATCCGGCCACTTTCCTGTTCAAAGACTATCTGCAAATGGCCGATGGTGCCTATGTGGGCTTTGATTTTGTCGGTCAGGTGGTCGGCCCGCTGCTGGGGGTGTGGCTGTTTACGCTGGCGATCATGGCGCTGGGGGTGCAAAAAGGGGTGGCCCGCTCGTCCACCTTCTTCATGCCCTTGCTGGTGGTGATGTTCGTGGTGCTGGTGGGCATTTCGCTGACCCTGCCGGGCGCGGCCAAAGGTTTGGATGCGCTGTTCACGCCCAACTGGAGCAAATTGTCCGAGCCGGGCGTGTGGGTGGCCGCTTACGGTCAGATTTTCTTCTCACTGTCGATTTGCTTCGGCATCATGGTGACCTATTCTTCTTACCTGAAGAAAAAAACCGACCTCACCGGTACCGGTATGGTGGTGGGTTTTGCCAACAGCAGCTTTGAAGTGCTGGCCGGTATCGGCGTGTTTGCCGCGCTGGGCTTTATGGCCACCGCGGCCGGCAAAGAGGTGAGCGATGTGGCTTCTTCCGGCATCGGTCTGGCCTTTATTGCGTTTCCCACCATCATCAATCAAGCGCCGATGGGCTCGATCATCGGGGTGCTGTTCTTCGGTTCGCTGGTGTTTGCCGGCCTCACATCGCTGATTTCGATTCTGGAAGTGGTGATTGCCGCGGTACAGGACAAATGGAAAATCGCCCGGGTGCCGGCCACCTTCCTGGTGGGCCTGCCGCTGATGCTGGCGTCCACCGTGCTGTTTGGTACCACCACCGGTTTGCCGGTACTGGATGTGATGGACAAATTCGTCAACACCTACGGCATTGTGGCCGCCGGTATGCTGTATGTGGCCGCCATTTTGCTCAGCAAAAACCTGCCCAAACTGCGCGATCACCTCAACCGTACCTCTTCGTTCAAAGTGGGTCCGATCTGGTCGGCCTGTATTGTGCTCACCGTGGCGGTGTTGGCCTTTATGCTGTTCCAGGACACCCGTGATTTGCTGAACAAGAACTACGGCGATTACCCCAGCGATTTTCTGAGCATTTTCGGCTGGGGCATGTCGGTGGGTCTGGTGGTGGCGGCCGTATTGCTGTCGGCCATTCCGTGGAAGAATGAAGGCGAGTTTGACGCCGAAGACAAGGAGGACTGACATGAGTACCATTGCCATTGTGATGATGCTGATTGCCCTGGTGGTGATCTGGGGCGGGTTCATTGTCTCCGTATTGCGCTTGCCCAAAGAATAAGCCGTTTTATGATGTCAAAGGCTGCCTGAGAGGTTTCAGGCAGCCTTTTTTGGTGGCCGGTGTTTGCCGGCGGCCATGCCGATGACAAGCCTGAGGCTGTTGCCAAGGTCTCCGGCTATGGATGCCGTTTCCATCCAGGCATGGCCGCATCGAGTGTGTGCAGGCATGATATGTGGCCGGGCAGGCGGGCGGACAGTGTGCCGCCGCAGATGGCTTTGGGGCTAAGGATTTGTCCGATACGGCCGAACCAATCAAACAAGATACGGTTCAGATGCGGCACGCCCTATGTGTGGGGCAAAATATCAGGCTGCCTGAAAAGGTTTCAGGCAGCCTGGTTGTGCATCCGGCGACTGTAATGCTGTCCGATCAAACCGAAAACGAAGAGCCGCAGCCGCAGGTGGTGGTGGCGTTCGGATTGCGGATCACAAACTGCGAACCGTGCAGGCTTTCGGTGTAGTCAATTTCGGCGCCGACCAGATATTGGTAACTCATCGGATCGACCAGAAAGGTGAGGCCGTCTTTTTCGATTTGAAAGTCGTCGTCGTTGACGATTTCGTCAAAGGTGAAGCCGTATTGAAAACCGGAACAGCCGCCGCCGTTGACGAAAACGCGCAGCTTCAGTTCGGGGTTGTTCTCTTCGGCAATCAGATCCTTCACTTTCACGCAGCAGCTGTCGGTGAAGATGATCGGGGTTTCGAGAGCGGTGTCGGACATGGTATTTCCTTGTTGATTCAATGTGTGTGCGGGTGCCATTGTGCGCCCAAAACAGCGGTTTGCCAAGCTGCCCCAAATCTGCCGACAATGAATGCAACGGCGGTGTTTTTGGGCAAAACTCCCCGTCTGCGGCGTTCAAAATGCCCGCAAGGTGTTCAAGCTTGCTGCGCTTGTTGCCTCAAAAAACCGCTTCGCCGGTTGATTGTCGGCAGAGCTCAGGGCAGCAGCGGCATCAGATCCAGGCCGGCCGCTTCGTCGAAACCGAACATGATGTTCATGTTTTGCACCGCCTGTCCGGCCGCGCCCTTGACCAGATTGTCGATGACCGACAGCACAATCCACACATCGCTGCCGGGTGCCTTCTGCACGCTGATGCGGCAAATATTGGCACCGCGCACCGAGCGGGTTTCCGGCGTACTGCCTTCGGGCAGCACATCGACAAAACGGCTGTTGCGATAGTGGTCGGCCAGAATCGGATGCGGCAGGCAACCGTCTTTGACGTGCAGGTACATGGTGGCGTGCATGCCGCGAATCAAGGGGGTGAGGTGGGGCACGAACACCAGACCCTCGGCAACACCCGGTTGCAGCAGGCCGATGGTTTGTCTGATTTCCGGCAGATGGCGGTGACCGGCCACGCCATAGGCCTTGAAATTGTCGCCGGCTTCAGCCAGTAGCGTACCCACCGCCGCTTTGCGGCCGGCGCCGGAAACGCCGGATTTGCAGTCGGCAATCAGCGGTTGGCCATCTTTCAGGCAGCCTTGTTGCAACAGGGGCAGCAGTGGCAGCGACACGCAGGTGGGATAGCAGCCGGGATTGGCCACCAGCTGGGCTTTGGCCACGGCATCGCGGTTCCATTCGCTCAGGCCGTAAACCGCCTGGGCCACCCATTCCGGGCTGGCGTGGGTCATGCCGTACCAATGCGACCAAGCGTCCAGATCGCGGATGCGGTAGTCGGCCGACAAATCCACCACCCGTACCCCGGCAGCCAGCAGTGCGGGGGCTTCCTGCATGGCAATGCCGTTGGGGGTGGCAAAAAACACCACATCGCAGGCGGCCAGATTGGCCTGATCGGGAGCCTGGAATTTCAGATCGGGATAAGCGCCGCGCAGGCTGGGAAAATAGTCAGCCAGCGCCACACCGGCTTCGCCGCGACTGGTGACGGCGGCCAATTCGGTGTGCGGATGGTGTGCCAGCAGGCGCAACAGTTCAACGCCGGTATAGCCGGTGGCGCCAACAATGCCGACGCGGATGGAAGAGGGGTGCATGGTGTTCTTTCGGCAGGAATGGACGGGGTAGGCCGGTGCCCTCACCGGGCCGGCCAGTGGACTGGTGGGCCGTCGGCCAATGGATGGGTGAAGCAGCGGTCAAACGGGCGTATAATACTGCCGCTTCAACAATCATCACAAGCCCGGCGGCATGGACCGACCTGCGGCGACACCCTAAGGAACATCATGGCACAGCAACCCAAAGAACAGGTGGTGACCCTGTATCAGGGCAGCAAACGCATCCATCCGAAAATGGCCAAAGGCCGGTTTGCCAACTGGCGGATTGCGGCCATTGTGGCCACCCAGCTGGTGTTTTACCTGATTCCGTGGCTGAACTGGGATGCGCGGCAGGCGGTGCTGTTTGATATTCCGGGCCGCCATTTTTACATTTTCGGCCTCACGCTGGTGCCGGGCGACCTGATTTATCTGACGGGCCTATTGCTGCTCAGTGCGTTTGGCCTGTTTTGGTGGACCACTATTGCCGGGCGGTTGTGGTGCGGTTACGCCTGTCCACAAACGGTGTACACCGAAATCATGCTGTGGATTGACCACTTGGTGGAGGGCGACCGCAACAAGCGGCTGAAACTGGACAAAGAGTCGTGGCATGCGCGCAAAATCCGCATCAAGGCCACCAAGTACCTGCTGATTTTTGTGGTCTGCGCCTGGACCGGCATTACCTTTGCCGGCTGGTTTACCCCGATCCGCGAGCTGGTGCCGGCCATATTCACCGCCCAGGCGTCCATGGCCGCCCTAGTTGCCGCTGCATTTTACGGCTTTGCCACCTTTTTCATGGCCCACATCATGCGCGAGCAGGTGTGCAAATACATGTGCCCCTATGCCCGTTTCCAGAGCGCCATGTTCGATCCGGATACGCTGGTCATCTCCTATGATGCCGCCCGGGGCGAGCCGCGCGGCGCCCGCAAGAAAAATGTCAGCGCCAGCGAGGCCGGCCTGGGCGACTGCATCAACTGCACCATGTGCGTGCAGGTGTGTCCGGTGGGCATCGACATCCGTGATGGCTTGCAATACGAGTGCATCGGCTGTGCTGCCTGTATTGATGCCTGTGACGAAATCATGGACAAAATGCAGTATCCGCGCGGCCTGATCCGCTACACCACCGAAGCGGCACTGAACAAGACCTATCCCGAATCGCACATCAAGAAGCGCCTGCTACGGCCCAAGGTGACCGGTTACGGCCTGATTTTGCTGGCGGTGTTTGTGGCGGTGGTGTTCAGCCTGCTCAATCGCGACATCGTGCGGGTGGACATCATCAAGGACCGGGGCGTGATGGTGCGTGAAAACAAACAGGGCATGCTGGAAAACCCCTACAACCTGCGCATCATCAATGCCAGCGAAGAGGCCCAGCTGCTGACCGCAACGGTGTCCGGTTTCCCAACCATCCAGTTGAGCGGCATTGACGAGGCCGGCATTGTGGTGCCCGCCGGCAGCACCATCACCGTGCCGGTGCAGGTGGCCACTTATCCGGACTATGCCGGCAAAGGCAGCCATCCGGTGGCATTTACCTTCCGTTACCGTGCGGCGGAGGATCGCAGCGCCGAGGTGCGTGAAATTCATGAGCAATCATCGTTTATCGGAGAGTAAGGCATGACCGACAAGCAAAACAAGCGACCGTGGTACCGCGAACCGTGGCCGTGGCTGTTGATGGCCGGCCCGGCAGTCGTGGTGGTGGCCGGTTTTGCCACGTACTACATTGCGGTGACCCGTGGCGACACCCTGGTCAGCGATGATTATTACAAGGAAGGCAAAAACATCGAATTGCAGCTGGAGCGCGATCAGGCCGCCGTCAGCCGCGGCATCCGGGCGCAGGTTTTGATCAGCCCGCAGGCGGATCAGGCACGGGTGATGATCAGCGGTGACTTCAATCCGGATCAGCCCATCCGGCTGTTGTGGATCCATCCCACCCAGCGCCAATGGGATCAAACCGTGACCTTGAACCGTGACCACAGTGCGCCCGCCGCTGATGGCACGGTGCTGTACACCGCCAGTTTTCAGGCCTTGCATCCGAGCCATCACTGGTATGTGCGGGTTGAGGATGGCGGTGAGCAATGGCGGGTACAGGAAAAATGGCTCACCAGCCAGGGCAACAGCGTGACCCTGCAACCGATCCATCAGCAAATGCTGCCGCAAAAACGAAGTTAATGCCGCTGCCGGCCAAATGTGTGGCAAAAGGCTGCCTGAAACCTTTCAGGCAGCCTTGTCTGTTGTGGCAGCCTGCAACAGTTGTGCAGGCTTATGTTAGAATGCCAAGTTGATTGTCAGGCGCAGTGCCGAAGCGGCCTTCCGCAGTAGGCCGGCCAATTGGTGCCGGTTTCGGCGGCATTCAACGGACCAAGGCTGCGTTCGCCTGGCCGCCTGTTGTTTCACTTTAATATAGACTGATTTCACGAGCCAGGGCATCAACCCAAACCGCCACAACCGGTTTCGGACAATGCTGGCGGGTCAATGCCCGCATGGCCCTGATCACCGAACACATGCCCGCCTGCGGGCGGGATGGTAAAAACATTATGCTGACCAAATTAGCCAAAAAACTCATTGGCAGCCGCAATGACCGGCTGTTGAAGCAATACCGGAAAGTGGTGGCCAAAATCAATGCGCGCGAAGCCGAAATGCAGGCCTTGAGCGATGAAGATTTGCAGGCCAAAACCGCCGAATTCAAACAACGGCTGGCCGATGGTGCCAGCCTCGACAGCCTGCTGGAAGAAGCATTTGCCGTGTGTCGCGAAGCCGGCCGCCGGGTGTTGGGCATGCGCCACTTCGACGTGCAGCTGATTGGCGGCATGGTGTTGCATCACGGCAAGATTGCCGAAATGCGTACCGGCGAGGGCAAAACCCTGGTTGCCACCCTGGCCGTGTACCTCAATGCCCTCACCGGCAACGGGGTGCATGTGGTGACAGTGAACGACTATCTGGCCAGCCGTGATGCCGGCATCATGGCGCCGCTGTATCAATTTCTTGGTCTGTCGGTGGGTGTGATCGTCAGCAATATGGACCCGTGGAGCCGGCAGGCAGCCTATGCTGCCGACATCACCTATGGCACCAACAATGAATTTGGCTTCGACTACCTGCGCGACAATATGGTCGGCCATGTCGAAGAAAAAGTGCAGCGCCAGCTCAGCTTTGCGGTGGTCGATGAAGTGGACTCCATTTTGATTGACGAGGCGCGCACCCCGCTGATCATTTCCGGCCAGGCCGATGACAATGTTGGGCTGTATCAGGTCATGAACCAGGTACCGCCCATGTTGGTGCGGCAGCAAACCGAAGAGGACGAGGGTGATTACTGGGTGGACGAAAAAGCCAACCAGGTGACCCTGAGCGAAGCCGGCCATGAACATGCCGAAACCATTTTGACCCAGTTGGGCCTGCTCAAAGAAGGCGATTCGCTGTACTCCACCGCCAACATCATGCTGATGCACCACCTGATGGCGGCCTTGCGTGCCCACAGCCTGTTCCATCTGGATCAACATTATGTGGTGCAGGATGGTGAAATTGTGATTGTGGACGAATTCACCGGCCGCCTGATGGCCGGCCGCCGCTGGTCGGACGGCCTGCACCAGGCGGTGGAAGCCAAGGAAGGCGTGGAAATCAAGCGCGAAAACCAGACCCTGGCATCAATTACCTTCCAGAATTACTTCCGCCTTTATCACAAGCTGTCGGGCATGACCGGTACGGCCGATACCGAAGCCTTTGAGTTCCAGAGCATTTATGGTTTGGAAACCGTCATCATCCCCACCAACCGGCCGATGATCCGCAAAGATCTCAACGATCAGATCTACCGCACCGCCGAAGAAAAATACGAAGCGGTGGTGGCCGACATCAAAGCACGGCACGACAAAGGCCAGCCGGTACTGGTGGGTACCACCAGCATTGAAAACTCGGAGCTGGTGTCCCAGCTGTTACGCCAGGAAGGTTTGCACCACAACGTCCTCAATGCCAAAGAACACGCCCGCGAAGCCGACATCGTGGCTCAGGCCGGCAAGCCGGGCATGATTACGGTGGCCACCAATATGGCCGGCCGCGGGACCGACATTGTGCTGGGCGGCAACATCAAGCCGCAAATCGATGCCATCAGTGCGGATGAAACGCTGCCTGAAAATGAAAAACAGGCGCGCATCGAAGCTTTGCAGCAGGCTTGGCAAGCCGAGCACGAGGCCGTATTGGCCGCTGGCGGCTTGCACATTATCGGTACCGAACGGCATGAAAGCCGACGCATCGACAACCAGTTGCGCGGCCGTGCCGGCCGGCAGGGTGATGCCGGCTCCAGCCGTTTTTACCTGTCGTTTGAAGATCCGCTGCTGCGTTTGTTTGCGCTGGATCGTGCGGCGGCCATTCTCAACCGGTTGGCCCCCGAGCGTGGGGTGGCGATTGAGGCCGGCCTGCTCACCCGCCAGATTGAAGGTGCCCAGCGCAAAGTGGAAAACCGCAATTTCGATATGCGCAAACAGGTATTGGAATACGATGATGTGGCCAACGACCAGCGCAAAGTGATCTACCACCAGCGGGCCGACATTCTGGAAAGCAAGCAAGTGGGTGAGTTGGCCGCCGAAATTCGCCGCGATGCGATCGCCGATGTGGTGGACAGCCACATTCCGCCGGAGAGCATGGAAGAGCAGTGGGATGTTGCCGGCCTCGAACGGCAGCTGGCTGCCGAATTCAATCTGCACCTGCCGGTGGCCGAATGGCTGAAACAGGACAATACCCTCGACAACCAGGACATCCGCGAGCGGGCCATTGCGCAGATGGAAACCGAGTATGCCGCCAAAACCGAACTGGTGGGCGCCGAGCCGATGCAGCAGTTTGAACGCAATGTGTTGCTCAGCATCATCGACAGCAAATGGCGCGAGCACTTGGCCGAAATGGATTATCTGCGCCAAGGCATCCATTTGCGCGGTTACGCCCAGAAAAATCCGAAACAGGAATACAAGCGCGAAGCATTTGAGATGTTCGAGCGCCTGTGGCAGAACATCAAGCACACCGCGGCTGCGTTGCTGATTTCGGTTCAGGTGGAGCGCAATGAAGATGTGGCGCATGAATCTGTTGGCCAGCCGGCGCCGGTCAACCAGATTGCCCAGCATGCCGCGGCGGCCGGTCTGGCCGATACCGTACAGCACAGCCCGGATGCCCTGGCGCAACAGGCACTGGCGGGTGAGGTTGACTACAGTCCGCAGGCGCTGGCGGAGCGCGGCATCACCGTACACCGCAACGATCCCTGTCCTTGCGGCAGCGGCCAGAAATACAAGCAATGCCACGGTCGCCTGGTCTAAGCAGGCTGCCTGAAAACGAAAACACCGCCATTGGCGGTGTTTTTTGTGAATGCCATGACAGGGAATGCAGCCATTCCGTATGGCATGACCAGAGACCTTTGCAACCCTCCCAAAATACGGATGCAGTCAAGATGTGGTCCACACTGTGAGCGCAGACATATAAAGAGACCTTTGCAAAACCCCCAGATGCGGATGCAGTTCAAGGCGCAGCAGCGCAGCGAGTGCAGACATAACATAGAGTTAGGCAAGCGAGCGAGCAGCGCACAACGCAGAAATGCGCCGCAGATGGGGGTTTTGCAAAGGTCTCATAAAGTAGGCAAGAGAGTAAAGGATCTCAACTGACAGCGCAGAAATGTGCCGCAGATGAAGGCTTTGCCAAGGTCTGGAAACACGCAACCTTGGCCAAATACCCCGTATGTGGGCACCAGGCATCTTGGAAAATGGGCGTCAAGATCCCGATTCATCTGTTTTTTGTGCACGTATTCCGGTGGCCGGCAGGGGAGGAGGATTGGGTAGTGTGCTGAAAACGCAACAGTCCGGGCATGGGGTGTGGTAAAAGCGTCAGCATCAGAATTTGGATTTTGCATTTTGATTTTATTGATAAAAAAATCAAACAGCCTGTTTTGGTGCTGGCGAAGCCTGGCCGGCGCAGCGTGCTGTCCGGATTTAGATTTGTTTTTTTGCAACTGAGGCATTATATTGACGCCATGGAATCGCTAACGCGGCGATTAACGCAAGAACTTAAAAAATCGCTCTGTGATTTTTAAGTTTGTTTTTTTGACATAGAAAAGGAATACAGCAATGAAAAAAACCCTGATTGCTTTGACTTTGGCTACTTTGCCTGTTGCCGCTATGGCTGAAGTTGTTCTGTACGGCCAAATTAAAGCCGGTTACGAGTTTAACTCTACTAAAGTTACCAATAATGACCGTACTCCGTGGCAAAACGGTATTGTAGACTACGGTTCTCGCATCGGCTTCAAAGGCAAAGAAGACTTGGGCAATGGCCTGAACGCCATTTGGCAAGTTGAGCAAAAAGTGACCATCGATGGTGTAGAGCGTGGTTTTGGTACCCGTGACTCCTTCATTGGTTTGGAAGGCGGTTTCGGTAAAGTACGCGCCGGTTACCTGAGCAACTACCAAAACTCTGACATGCAAACCCCGGATACTTGGGAATACAGCAGCGATGCTTTGGGCTTGGGTAAATACACCCGTACCGGTGTGCGCCGTGCTGCCATCCGTTACGATTCTCCGACTTGGGCCGGCTTCAGCTTCACTGGTGCCTACTCTCCCAGCGATAACAACAACAGCTCTGTAGATTCTCGCGCTGGTGTTCGTCCGAACGAAAGCGCTGATGTGTACAACTTGGGCTTGGCCTACGAGAATTCTGGTTTCTTCGGTAAATACGCCTACGAATACCAAAAAAATTCTTATGGCACTTACAACGGCCAAGTACACAACTTGGAAGCCGGCTATGACGCCAACAACCTGTACGTTGCCGGTGGTTACCAGTACACCCGCAATGCCCTGCAAGGCACTCACAGCGGTTTTGGTGCCCGTAGCCAAGAGGCTGTAATCACTGCCGGTTATCACTTCGGCAATGTGTTCCCGAAAATCTCTTACGCTCATGGCTGGAACGAGAAAGACTGGGGTGGCAATACTCTGAACAATACCAAATACGACCAAATCGTATTGGGTGCCGAGTATGACTTCAGCAAACGCACCACTGCTCTGGTATCTGCCGGCTGGTTGCGTGAAGGCCGTGGTGTAGTAGGCAACACCAAAGTGAATCGTACTACTACCGCTTTTGGTGCTGGTCTGCGTCACAAATTCTAATCTTTCCCAGATTGGTTTCAAAACCCGCTTCGGCGGGTTTTTTTATGCCTGTTACCATGACCACGGGCATGCATGACCGCCAGGCAGATTCACTGAACTTTTGCTACGGCGTTGTTGTACCTTGCTGTACGACGGGTACTTCTTGCGCGCATTTTGAACGCCGCAGGTGCGGATTTTAACCACAAATACCGCAGCAACGCGGTCGACGACACGACCTAGTGTGGTATCGCCAGCGATGACAAGACACTGCAGATAAGATGGGGGCAAAGATGGTGATTCTGGGTGTAAGGGGCAAAATGGGTGCTATTGTGGCGTAGGGTCTGTTGACAATTAACGCAACGGCGGTATTTTTGGTCAAAATTCCCCGTCTGCTACGTTAAAAATGCTCGCAAGGTGTTCAACCTTGCTGCGCTTTTTACCTTGCATACGTGGTTTTTGCCTAAAAAAACCCCTTCGCCGGTTGAATGTCAACAGACCCTAGCCCCCATTTTGTCCCGTGTGCTTTTTTCCAACACCGTTTTCCAATACCCCGTTCTTTGACAATTGATCACGGCGGTACCCAGATGCTTCCAGGGTCAAGAGCTTGATTTCGGGACGATGTTTTGGGCAATGGCGTCGGCCATACGCTGACTGGCACCTTGATGCTGGCGAATGAAGTTTTGGGCTTGCGCACGCATGGCCTGGCGGGTGGCGGCATCGGCCAGTAAGGCGCTGCTGCGCCGTTGCCAGTCTGCGGCATTGCTTATCTGTTCGGCGGCACCGCTGGCCACGGCAGCGGCAGCGGCTTGGGCAAAATTGTATGTGGAGGGGCCAAACAGGGTGGGGACGCCGCAGGCTACCGGCTCAATCAGGTTGTGGCAGCCGGCATCCACCAGGCTGCCGCCCACAAAAGCGACATCGGCACACAGGTAATAGGCAAACAATTCACCCATGCTGTCGCCAATCCACACCTGGGTGTCGGCCGCCACCGCTTGCTGGTCGCTGCGTTGCTGTACGCGAAAGCCGAGGGCGCGGGCGGTGGCGGCCGTGGTGGCAAAACGTTCCGGATGGCGCGGAATGATGACCAGCAGTGCCGGACTGCGATGAGCTTGCCAGGCCTGCAACAGCAGCTCGGCTTCGTCCTGGTGGCGGTAATGGCGGGTACTGGCGCACACCACCACCGGACGGGCGCCGATGCGTTGGCGAAACTGCGCCGCCAGGGTGCGCATGGCCGGAGGTGGCACGATGTCGTATTTGCTGTTGCCCATGACCTGGACCCGGGCACCGATGGTGCGCAGGCGTTCGGCATCGGCATCGGTTTGTGCATAACAGCCGCGCAAGGTGTGCATGGCCGGACGAATCAGGCCGGCGGCTTTCAGGTAGCCTTGCTGTGACTTTGCCGACAGACGGGCATTGGCCATGAACACCGGTATGCCGGCATGATGGCATTGTTGCAGCAAATTGGGCCAGATTTCGGTTTCCATCAGAATGCCGCAGCGCGGGGCGTGATCGTGCAGAAAGCGGGCAATGTAGTCGCGCCGGTCATAAGGCAGATAGCGGCATTGTGCGTTTGGGTACAGTGCCTGGGCTGTGGCGCGGCCGGTGGGCGTGCTTTGGGTAATGAGCAACGGTGCGTCGGGGAAATGCCGTTGCAGTGCCTGAATCAGTGGTTCGGCGGCGCGGGTTTCGCCAACCGATACCGCATGGACCCAGATGGCATGACGCACCGGGTTGGCATAAGGCGCACCGAAGCGTTCCGGCCAATGCTGCAAATAGGCCGGCGCCTGACGGGCGCGGCGGCGCAGATAGCGACGGATGAGCGGCGGAGCCATCAGCCACAACAGTT
This sequence comes from Neisseriaceae bacterium, assembly GCA_041855705.1. Lineage (GTDB taxonomy): Bacteria > Pseudomonadota > Gammaproteobacteria > Burkholderiales > Neisseriaceae > JALJZY01. The sequence continues at coordinate 4,585 of JBHAET010000215.1, read as the reverse complement.
GGTAGAGCGGATTCAGTAACATGGGACGGAAGCGGGCCGTTTAGTCAAAGCGGATGCTGTAGCGGATTTCGCCACCTACCGAGTTGGTGCCGGCCTTGGCAATCACTTGCAGGGTGCGGTTGATCTGATAGGTGAGTTTCACGGTTTGGATGGCGCTTTCCAAGCCGATTTGATAACCCAGATACAGATCGTTGGTCAGGCGTTTGCCCACGGTCACCACTTGTTCGGCGGGATTGAGTTCACCGGTTTGGCGGTCACGGGTTTGCTGGCTGGTAATGCCCAATTCGTCCACCAGGCCGATGCGGTCGTTGATGCCGCCGGCCAGCCAGGCACTGGCGGCCGCGCTCAGCGCCGCTTCGTCACCGGCGCTGCCGCTGCTGGCACGCCCCAGAATCAACCAGGACAAACGGTCTTTTTCACTCATCGGCTCGTCGGCCACCAGGCTGACGCGCGGATTGTCCAGGTTGCCCAGTACCTCGACACCGGCACCGACCGGTGAGAAGCGGCGGGTGGCGCGCAGTTTCAGGTTGGGGTTGCTCACCGGGCCGACAAAGGAAATGCTGCCCTGGTTGATGATCAAGTCCTGACCGTAGGCTTTGTATTGGCCGCGCACGATGTTCACCGTACCCACCACCTGAAAATCCTGTTTCGGTTGTGACGAAGCCGCCAGTTTGCCGCCCAGGAGCACATCCAGCCCCTCACCGCTGAAACGGAAATTGTCGTTCAGGTCCAGGGTCAGGTTCAGGCTGATGGGGGTGACGTTGTTGTCGATTTCCTGCTCGCGGCCAAGCACCACCACGTCATCGTCCAAGGTGGGCATGCCGGCTTTGGGAAAGCCGAAATGGCCTTGATCCACTTTCAGTTCGCCGCTTAAGGTTACGCCCTGCCGCAGGCTGTAGAGCAGGCGCGACTGGCCGCTCAAGGTCAGGCGGCGGTTGACCTGGTCCAGAATGGCGTAGCGGTTGAAGTTGGCGGTCACATCCACATCGGGTGTGGTGCCGACCAGATTGATCATGCCGCGCAAGGCCACCTGACCGTCCTTGCGCTTGAAAATCAAATCGTCAATCAGCCAGCGCCGGCCTTCAAAGCGGCTTTTCAGGCTGCCGTTTTCCAGAATGACGCCGTTGCCGCGTTCGCGGTAGTACAAATCGCTGCCGTTGAGGGTGCCATTGAGTTGCGGATTGCCCACCGTGCCGCTGAGGGTGGCATCGGCCACCAGGCTGCCGCGCGCCTCCATGCCCACCGGCATCAGGTAGCGGAAGCTGTTCAGATCCGGTGCATTCAGTTTCAGGTAGCCGCTCAAACGGGCCTGCAAAATGTCATCGCCAAAGGCTTGGGCAATGGCAGCCCGCATATCCAGTGTGCCGTAGCGGGTATTGCCGGTGAGCCGGTTGTCGATCAGGCCGTTTTGAAAACGGGTTTCCAGCAATAATTTGTCCAGACCGAGCGGTTGTTTGCGCTGCGGCAGAATGATGTCGCCCGATTGCTGGCGGATGCGCAGATAACCGCGCGCGTTGTTGCTGTACGATAAATCCCAGTCGCCGGACAGGATCAGGTTTTGTTCCACCGGCAAGGCAATGATGTTGTCCAGTTGCTGCACGGCCAGATTGCTGGCATCGCCACGGCTGGTGAGGCCCTGTTTGGCATCCCAGACCAGGCTTTGCAGATTGAGGCTGCCGCCCATGGCCGCCCAGCGGGCATTGTTCATCACCACCCGTTCGGCACCTGCCTCCAGTTGCAGCGGTGCCAGCAGCTTCAGATTGAATGCGCCGCCGATGTCCAGCGCCGCCACCCGTCCGCGCCACTGGTATTGCGGGTTGAAGCCGCCGTTGGCATTCAGGTTGAGGCGGTAGGGTTTGCCGTCCAGCTGCAATTGGGCATCGCCGCGCAGGCTGTGCGCATTGCCGCGACCGCGGATTTCGGCATCCACGCTGTCAATGCGGGTGCCGCCGGCATTCAGGGTGCGGCCGTTGAGCCGGATGTTCAGGGGCTGGGTGACATCGGGCGAGCCTTGCACGGCAAAATCCAGCGTTTGGATTTCAAAAGCCTGTTGCAGCCGCAAACCGCGCGCCTGACCGTTCAGTTGGGCGCTCGGTTTGTCAAAACTGCCGGCCACAAATCCTTTGGCGGTCAGCAGACCTTCCAGGCCGAAGCCGAACAGATTCAGTTGCGGTGCATTGATGTCCAGGTTCAGCCGGCTGCCGGTCCGTCCCAGGCTGCCGTTGCTGACAATCCGGTTGCGGCCCAGGCTGATGTTGGCATCGGCCCGGCTCAGGTAATCGTCCTGATAATGCACATCGGCCCGGCCGGCCAGGGGGGCGCCGGACAGGGTACTGTTTTGCCATTGCATCTGCAGGTTCAGGTCGGGTTTGTCGGCCAGTGTGCCCTTGAGCTTGATCTGGCCGTTGACCTGGCCGGCCGGAAAGTCGGGATGGACTTTTTGCGGGTTGAACTGGGTACTGCTGATGTCCAGTTGCAAAGCCTGCTGCTGAAACAGGGCCAGGCTGCCTGAAGCTTCCAGTTTGCCGCCGCCTTGGGCAGTCAGCAGCAGTTTGTCGAGCAACAGGGTTTGCTGGCGGCTGTTCTGGTCGGTCAGCAAGTGCAGGCTGCCCTGGCTGGTCAACTGTTCGGTGGTGGCCAGTTGCCAGTCGGCTTGCGGATTGTCATAGTGGCCGTTTACGCGGATCTGGCCGTTGAGCCGGCCGGGCAGGTCGGAGAGCAAAAGGTCCTGGCTGCCGATGTTGGCCAACTCGGCCGTGAGGTTCAGTTGTTCGTCCGCGGTGTCTACCGAGCCGGACAGTTGCAGGCTGCCTTGGCGCAGCAGGGCAATGTCGACTGACGGAATGTGAATGCGGCCGTTGCTGTCGATGCGGCTGCGGCCACTGATCAGTTTGACCGGCAAACCGTCGTTGTCAATCGCCGCCGGAGCGGCATTGACCAGACTGACCACGCCGTCCAGCTCTTCGCTGTGGCCAATCGCCGGTGCCATGCCGATGCTGAAGTCGATATTGGCCCGCGGCAGGCCGGGCCAGAAGGCCTGCGGATTGAGCTGGCGGCCCAGCAGGTTGAGGCTGATGATTTTGCGGTTCAACGGCAAGGCGAACGGTTTGAGTTTGGCATCGGTTTTGAGATAGGCCGATTCGCCCTGCATGGTGGCGGCCAGTTCCGGTGTTTCGAGGCTGCCTGAAAGCACGGCCTGGCTTTCAACGGCCTGATCGTCCAATAGGCCTTGGCCGTTCAGCCGGCCGTTGAGGGCGAACGGTGCGGTGGTGGCCAGCGTGATGTCGCCGCGTACCCGGTGCCACGGTGTGCTGATGCCGACCAGTTGCAAATGATGCTGCTGGTGGTCGTAACGGTATTGGATGCTGCTGGGCAGCAGCAGCACCTGGCGCGGGCTGCCGCTGGTGATGGCGCCGACCTCGATGCTGTCGATGGTGGCGGTAAACGGCAGGCTGATGCTCTGCGGCAGGGTGGCGGCAGTGCCGTCGTCGGGGCGCGGCGGTGTCGGCTTGCTGGTGATGTGGATGTCGCCGGCCGCCAGCCGGCGCACATGCAAATGGCGTTGCCACAGCGCGTCAGCATCCCAGTCCAGCACCAGACTGCTGATGTCGATGCGGCTGCCTTCGGTTTCGATTTGCCAGTCTTCACCGCCAAAGCCGCGCCACAGCGTGCCATTTAGGGTTTTGGTGCGGATGTCGACACCAAACCAGGAAGGCAGCCGGGTGAGACCAAAGCGCAGGCCCGATTCGGTGGCGGCCAACCACCACAGCGCCAGCAGCAGGCCGGCGAAGAGCATGATGCTGCCCAACAGCAGGCGTTTGAGCCAGCGGCGCCGGAGCTTGGCTGTGGCCGGTGGCTTGCCGTGGGGGGGCGTGGTCGGGGCGTCCGGGGCGGATGTCATCAGAATCGGGTTCCCAGGCTGATGTGCCAGCGTATTTTTTTGTCGTGGTGGCCGTAGGCCAGGTCAAAGGCAAACGGTGTCAAGGGGCTGAACCAGCGCAAGCCTACCCCGCTGCCGTGCCGCCATTGCCAGTCCTTGAAGCTGCCGGAAACCGAGCCGGCGTCATGAAACAGGGCCACCGAGAAATCGGTGCTCACCGGTACCTGGTATTCGATACTGCCCAGCAGCATGGCACGGTTGGGCAGTACCGAGTTGTTGGGGCCGTTCAAGCCAATGCTGTCCTGCTCGTAACCGCGCACCGTATTGGCGCCGCCGCTGCGGAACATCAGGCTGGATGGCACCTGCTGGCGGGCATCAGCATGCACATAACCCAGTTGGCCGCGCAACAGCCAGGTGCCGTATTTACGCTGCTCCGGAGTGTAGTAATAACCGGCCGACAGCTTGATGCGCTGCATGCTGCTGGAGGAACCGAGACTGCCCAAAGTGGTGCCGATTTTGCCGTCCAGATAATAGCCATTGGCCGGCCGCAACAAGGTTTCGACGTTTTCGCGCCGCCAGGAGGCGGTGAGCATCAGTGCATTGCTGCGGCCTAGGTCGGGGCCGCCACTGATGCGGTTGCTTTCGGTCACATACTCAATGCCCAGCCGCGAATCGATGTTGTTGCGGTCGCGCACATACCAGACG
>JBHAET010000214.1:0-2950 GCA_041855705.1 Neisseriaceae bacterium | reverse complement strand
CGCGCAGGCTGAGCAGGTTTTGGTCGTAGCTTTTGTCGGCGCCGCCGTATTGTTTGTCCCAAGCGGCTGTTTGGGCGGTTGCCGGCGCGGTGTGCTGGGCGCTGCTGCATGCGCCCAACAGGGCAATCAGGCTGAAGGTGAGCAGGGGTTTGGTCATGATGCACTCCGGGTTGGAAAAAAGGGGTAGGGCGATGATACGGCACATTCAGGATTGCGGCCGACTGGCGAGAATCTCGCCCAGATGGGTTTCCAGCCAGTCCACCAGATCGGCGATTTTTTCGCCCGCCTGCCGGCCGTAGGAGGTGAGCGAATATTCCACATGCGGCGGCACGGTGTTGAAGGATTGGCGATGTACCATACCGTCCTGTTCCAGCTGTTGCAGGGTTTGGGTGAGCATGCGCTCGCTGATGCCTTCGATGTCGCGGCGGAGTTCGCTGAAGCGGTGCGTGCCTTTGAGCAGCACAATCATCACCAAGCCGCCCCAGCGGTTGGTGAGGTGTTGCAGAATCGGGCGGGAAGGGCAGTTTTCGGATAGAACGCGGCCGCGCTGTGCGGTATTCATGTTTTTTATTTCCTTTAATGTCAATTGTTTGTCAATATTTTTCCAAACTAACATTTTTGTTCGTACTTACGAAAGATAAGTTTCGTACTTATACTACGCCCACATCAACGGATGTACAACTTTTTCTTTCCCAACAGGAGCAAACCAATGAAAAAATTTGCAGTGATTGGCGCCAGCGGTTATGTCGGCGCCGCCGTGGTGCAGGAATTGGCGCAACGCGGCCATCAGGTGACCGCCTTTGCCCGCAACGCGGACAAAGTGGCCAAGGCAGACAATATTCACGCCGTGGCCGCCGATGTCAATGCGCCGGAATTTGCCGGTGCGTTGCAGGGCTTTGATGCGGTGGTCAGCGCTTTCAACCCGGGCTGGGACAATCCGCAGATTGGCGCGGATTTCACCCGTGGCGCACAGGCCATCGTCGAAGCGGCCAAAGCCGCGCAAGTGCCGTATTTATTGGTGGTGGGCGGCGCCGGCAGTCTGTATGTGGCACCGGGTGTGCAGTTGATCGACACCGATGCGTTTCCCAAGGAAATCTTTGATGGCGCCGATGCCGCACGCAAGCTGCTGGCCAATTTGCAGGCGCGACGCGATGTGAACTGGGCGTTTGTGTCGCCACCGGCATTGTTGGGCGTGACCGGCGGCTACAGCGAAGCGCGCACCGGCCAGTATCGCTTGGGCGGCGATGATCTGCTGATGAATGGCGATGCCCCGGCCGGCATCAGCGTGGCCGATCTGGCGATGGCCATTGCCGACGATGTCGAGCAAAAAGCACATCTGCACCGTCGTTTTACCGTGGCCGCGGCCTGAAGCGGCTTTGCCAGGCTACCTGAAAACGCCTCCTGCCGCCTGTAGGCAGCGGGAGGATTTTGGGCGCTGTCTTTGGAATGCGGCCGGAGGTGTGCGGTGCTGGGTGTGATTGTTCTGGCGCTGGGCGTACTGGCCTGGCTGCTGATGCGAAAACCGCCGCGTCTGCTGCCGCGTGGCAAATGTGTGCTGGCGAAAACGATTTGCCATCAGCAGCGCCGCTATTATGTGGAAGAGGTGGCATTTGCCAACCGGCAGCAAGCGATTCACGGCTATTTCCGGCTGGTGCCCGTTTTGTTGGCGCATGGCGAGGTGCGCGAGTCGGCCTACGATTTTTTCGATTTTTATACCGTGGCGCTGCGCTTTGACGATTGCTCGATGAAGCTGGTGCGCCGTCTGGACAATGTCCGCCTGATCAAGAGCATGGAGCCGCTGCCGCTTGAGGAATTTGAACGGCAGATTGCCGCTATTGCTTACCGGGAGATGTGACCATGGATGCAGTGCAGCGTGCCGGGGCGCGATTGCGGGCGGCCGATGCGATATTGATCGGCGCCGGTGCCGGCTTTTCCGCCGCCGCCGGCCTGACTTACAGCGGCGAGCGTTTTACCCGCCATTTTCAGCCGTTTATCCAGCGCTACGGCATGACGGACATGTATTCCGCCGCCTTTTATCCGTTTGCCAGCGAAGAGGAAAAATGGGCCTATTGGGCAGAGCACATCTGGATCAACCGCTTCGCACCGCCGGCCTTGCCCTTGTACCGCCAACTGCTGGCCGTGGTGCAGGACAAGCCCTATTTCGTCATCACCAGCAATGTGGATGGCCAGTTTGCCAAGGCGGGCTTTGCGCCGGACAAATTATTTGCCGTGCAAGGCGATTATGGGCAATTGCAATGCGCCGCGCCCTGCCATGCGCAGGTGTATGACAACCAAGCGCAAGTGCGGCAATGGCGCGCGCAGCAGCAGGATTGCCGCATTCCGGCGGCATTGGTGCCCGCCTGTCCGCGCTGCGGCGGGCGCATGGCGATGCATTTGCGCGTGGATCAGCGCTTTGTGGAAACGACAGCGTGGCACGAGGCGCAGCAGCGCTATGCCGCCTTTGCCACACAGGCTTTGCACGGCAACACGGTGTATCTGGAGCTGGGGGTGGGCTTTAACACGCCGGGCATCATCCGCTACCCCTTTGAGCAGATGACGTTTCGCAATCCGCACGCCACGCTGATTCGCCTCAACCGCGATCACCCCGCCGGCTTTGCCGAAACAGCGGCGCGCACCATTGCCCTGCGCGAGGATCCGAATGCGGTGTTGGCGCAGTGGCTATAGCCGCTTCTCCCAAAATGGCATAGGGTTTTTTCCTCACTCCCCAAGGCTTGTCTGTGCTATTTTTTGAGGGCCGCTATACAGGAGTCAACCATGCCCGACACTGCCTTGGATGAACTGATTCATTATCTTGACCCCGCCATGAGCTTGCCGGCATCGGTGCCGGAGAAGCGCCGCTTGCTGCGCGCGCTGATGAATGTGCGCCCGCCGCAGGAAGAAAGCGCCGTCTTTCTGGCCGCGCAAGATGCCCTGTTGCAGGCGGAGGTGG
>JBHAET010000213.1:0-7648 GCA_041855705.1 Neisseriaceae bacterium | reverse complement strand
CTTGCCGGCGGCCGAGGTGCAAAGCTATGTCGGCGACGGCATCGGCGTGCTGGTGCATCGCACCCTCAGCGGCCGCCACGACGGGCAGGTCGATGCCGAACAGTGGCAGGCCGGACTGACCGCTTTTATCAATGACTACCACCGCCACCTCGCCGTACACACCCGTCCCTATCCGGAGGTGGAAAGCGCCCTCAAACTGTTTCGCCACGAGCAGCGGCCGCTGGCAGTGGTCACCAACAAAAACGAAGTGCTGGCGGCGGCCCTGCTGCAACAACTGGGACTGGCCGACTATTTCAGCCTTATCATCGGCGGCGACACCCTGCCGCAAAAAAAACCGGCCGCCTTGCCGCTGCAACACACCGGTGCCGTTCTGGGCGTGGATTGCAGCCACCTGCTGATGGTGGGCGATTCGGCCAACGACATTCTGGCCGCCAAGGCCGCCGGCTGTCCCAGCGTTGGCGTGCGCTGGGGTTATGCCGACATGGACGCACTGGCACAAGATGCCGCCACCCGTCCCGACCTGATTATCGACAGCCTGCCGCAGATTTACGACCGGCTGCGCCCGTCCGAACCCTGATGGCCCCGCCCCCCAGCCTGCGCCAGCGCGCACTCCAGCTGCTGGCCCGCCGCGAATACAGCCGGGCCGAACTGGCCCGCAAACTGCAGGCTTATTGTGACGATGCCGACCAAATCAACGCCCTGCTGGACGACTTGGCCGCACGCCACTGGCAGTCCGACCGCCGCTATGCCGAAGCCTATGTCCACAGCAAACAGCAACGGCATGGCAATCTGCGCCTGAAACAGGCACTGGCAGCCCGGGGCATCGATGCCGACACCATCAACGCCATGCTGCCCGATGCCGACACCCAATGCCGGCAAGCGGCCGCGGTACTGCGCAAAAAATTTGGCCAACCGCCGGCAGACACCCCGGCACGCCTGAAACAGATGCGTTTTCTCGCCTACCGCGGCTTTGATCACGACACCATTCAGGCAGCCTTGCGCCTGGCCTGGACCACAGACAAACACGACACACCCGACTGATGTTTTCGAGGCATTGGCCTCCATCGGCTTGACTGGCCCTGATTGCGACACCGGCGGGCATCCATCCCGGACATTCGCCGCGACTGACCACAAGAGACCTTTGCAAAACCCCCATCTGCGGCGCATTTGAAGCGTTGTGCGCTGCTCGCCCGTTTGCCTAACGCTATGTTATGTCTGCACTCGCAGCGTGGTCTACGTCTTGAACTGCGTCCACATCTGGCGGTTTTGCAAAGGTCTCCACAGACCAAAGTTTCTGACCAGCAAAAAGGCTGCCTGAAACCGTTTCAGGCAGCCTTCATCTTGAATCCGACCCTCACTCCAAACCCTGCACCTGAATCTGGCCGTTAACCATCAGCTGCAACTGCGTCTCTCCCGGTGCCGTGTCCATCACCGGCTCTGCCGCCGCCATCGCTGCCGCCGCATAATCCATTCGTCGATACATCGGTTGCATGCCGCCGCTGTTGCCGATATTGAGCTGCACCAGTTTGTAACCGCGTCCGCCCAAACTGCGGCTGACTGCCTGGGCTCGCTCATGGAAACGGCGCAATGCGACATCGGTCAGCTCGGCCTGGTGCTGCTGCAAGGCCTGTTCCGATACCGTATATTGGATGTTGGCAATGGCTGCCTGCTGCTGCACTGCTGCCGCAAAACGGTTTAAAGCTGCCATGTCGCGGCTTTCGATACGGATGCTGGCCCGCTCCTGCCAGCTGCGGGCCAGCCGACGGCCATTGACCGTCTCATCCCGCGGATAGGCATTGCGGCTTTCCAGCACGGTATTGAATGCCGGCTGACGGCTGGCCTGTTGCAGCACCGCATTGATCCGCTGGGTCACCCGGTTGGCGACCGCCACCCGGTCTGTTCCCTGCTCGTCAATACTCAGCTGCAACACCATCTGGTCACGCGCTACCTGCCGGCTGCCGGTTTCCGACAGCGATACCAAGCCATAATGCAGGGTTTCGGCCTGCACCCCGGCCGCCAATACCAGCCCCAACAGGCCGCCCAATACGGTTTTGTTCATGTTGCTGACTCCTGAAACCATCCAAACAGCGCCTATGTGACCACAGAATACCGGTCACGGCAAGCGATTTGTCCGCCATCGGGTCGCCACAGCGCACCACCGCGCAGAAAAGACATCATGAGACCTTTGCAAAATACCCATCTGCGGCGAATTTCTGCGTTGTGCGCTGCTCGCTCGTTTGCCTAACCATATGTTATGTCTGCACTCGCTGTGCTGCTACGCCTTGAACTTCATCCACATCTGGGTATTTTGCAAAGGTCTCATCATGCCCTCGTTCAGGCAGAATTTAAGACACCGGCCAACAAAAACCCGCCGCAAACTTGCGGCGGGTTGGGGCACGGCGATTGCTTTAACGGTAGCCGGCACGCTGCATCAGCATCACCGCACGGCGCTGGTTGCTGCCGGCTTTGGATACATTGATCACGTTTTGCTTGAAGCGGCCCCATTTGGCCACTTTCGGATCCGGCGCCACTTTCGGATTGGCCGGATATTCGTGGTTCAGGTCGGCAAACAGGTTTTGCGCCTCACTGCCGGAGAGCCATTCAATGAATTGCTGCGCTTGGGCCGGCTGTTTGCTGTACTTGGCCACACCAGCGCCCGATACATTGACATGGGTGCCGCTGCCCTGTTGGTCGGCAAAGAAAATGCCGATCGGCAAATTCGGCTGCTTGTCCAGCAGGCGGCCATAATAATAAGTATTGGCAATGCCCACATCGCAGCGGCCGGCACCAATGGCTTCCAGCAAGGCGGTGTCATTGGCAAACGGTGCAGCGGCCAGATTGCTGACCCACCCTTTGACCATATCGGCGGTTTTCTTCTCGCCATGGTTGGCAATCATGATACCGACCAGCGACTGGTTGTACACATTGCCGGACGTGCGCAGGCACAAACGGCCTTTCCATTTCGGATTGGCCAAATCGGCATAACTCGACAATTCCGACGGTTTCACTTTTTGCGTGTTGTAGAAAATGGTGCGAGCACGTACCGACAAACCGAACCACTGGTTACCCGGATCGCGCAGGTGGGCCGGAATATTGGCCTTCAGCACATTGGAATTGACCGGCCGCAGCAAGCCCATTTGGGTGGCCTGCCACAGGTTGCCGCCGTCCACGGTAATCAGCACATCGGCCGGGCTGTTGCTGCCTTCAGCCTTCATCCGCTCCATGAGCGGGCCGGCGGCACCGGTCACCAGCTTCACCGTGTTGCCGGTGCGTTTTTTGTATTCGGCCACAATCGGCTTGAGCAAATTGTCGGCGCGCGAAGTGTACACCACCAATTCGGCCGACAGGGCCGGCGCCGCCGCACACAGCAGCAAGGATGCCGCAATGGTTTTTTTCATCATGCAAAAACTCCTCTGTTTAAATACACGCATGGGAAATGATCCGGTTTTTCATGGCCGGTACCATACCGGCACCCAAAATCCATACTGCCGGTCAACTGCATGGCCTTTATCCGGCAGAGTCGCCCGGCATGCAAATTCCTGTCCGGCGAGCCATTCCGAACCGGCCCTCGCCGGCCGCAACAACATACGGTTGGCACGGCACGACGGAAACAACCGTGCGATTGTACTAAAGCCATCAAATAAAAACAATTCTTGATTTCATTCTTTTCGCAGGTAGCGCCAATGCGCCTGTGTTGTGCTTGCATTTCCCTGCTTACACCTTGATAATGCCGCCTTTTATTGTCCCAACAGCCCGCATGGTTGGCACCACAACCCTTGATGGCAGGCTGCCTGAAACGAAAATCATGAAGCGTCTCTCCAACCGATGGCTGCCGCGCCTGTGGCTGGCTGCCTGTGTGTGTCTGGTCTTGGTGCCGCTGGCGGTGATTGTCGCCGCCTGGGGCGAACTCGACGCCGAGGTGTGGGCCTTTTTGCTCGAATTCCAACTGCCCCTGCTGCTGCAAAACACCGTGCTGCTGGTGCTGGGCGTGGGTGTGGGGGTCACCGTGCTGGGCACCGCCAGTGCCTGGCTCACCGCGATGTATGAGTTCCCGCTGCGCCGTTTTTTCTTTTGGGCCATGATGCTGCCGCTGGCGGTGCCGGCCTATGTGTTGGCCTTTACCCAGTTGGGGCTGTTCGATTACACCGGCCCGATCAACACCCATTTGCGCGAACATTACGGTTGGGAGCAGGGTCTGCCCGACATCCGCAATGCCTTCGGCCTGACGGTGGTGATGAGCCTCACCTTTTATCCCTATGTGTTTCTGCTGGCCCGCAACGCCTTTGCCGGCATGGGACGGCGGGCGCTGGAGGCGGGTGCCTCGCTCGGCCTCTCGCCGGCACAGTCGTTTTTCAAAATCGCCCTGCCGATGGCCCGGCCGTGGATTGGCGGCGGGGTGATTCTGGCGCTGATGGAAACCCTGGCCGACTTCGGCACCGTTTCCGTGTTCAGCTACCAAACTTTCACCACCGCCATTTACCAGGCCTGGTTTGATTTCTACTCGCTGGAAACCGCCAAGCAGCTGGCCGCCCTGCTGATCACGGCGGTGTTTGTGCTGCTGGCGCTGGAGCAGCTCAGCCGCGGGCGGCGCCGTTTCTACCAAGCCGGCAAAGCCCAGCAACAAACGCGCAAACCACTGCGCGGCAGCCGCAAATGGCTGGCTTTCGGTTTTTGCAGCCTGATTCTGGGTCTGGCTTTCGTGCTGCCGCTGCTGCAACTGTTGCACTGGGCCTATCTGGAACGCCACACCGGACTGAACAGCGCGCTCTGGCTCAATGCCTGGCATTCGCTGGCCGCTGCCCTGCTGGCCGCCCTGCTGGTGGCCGCGGTCGCCTTGCTGTTGGCGCTGGCCAAACGTGCCGACCCGAGCCGGCTGTCCTCACTGGCGGCCCGCATCGCCACCCTGGGCTATGCGGTGCCCGGCACCGTATTGGCCGTCGGGGTGTTTGTGCCCATCGCCTGGCTCGACAACCGCCTGATCAGCCTGTTGGGGCTGCCTGAAGACGGCAGCGCCATTCTCAAGGGCACATTGGCCGTGATGCTGCTGGCCTATCTGGTACGTTTTCTGGCGGTTGGCTATGCAGCAGTCGAGGCCGGACTGGAACGCATCAGTCCGGCACAGGCCGAAGCAGCCCGTTCGCTGGGTTGCGACAGCCGGGGGGTGCTGCAGCGCATTTACTTGCCCCTGCTCAAGGGGGCATTGGGCACCGCGGTACTGATGGCCTTTGTCGACATCATGAAAGAAATGCCGATCACCCTGATGACCCGCCCCTACGATTGGGACACTTTGGCGGTGCGGGTGTATGCCTTCACGATTGAGGGCCAGTACGCCCAAGCCGCCCTGCCCGCCCTGCTGATTGTGCTGACCGGCCTGCTGCCGGTGATTCTGTTCTCGCGCACGGAGCATCGATGATGATTTTGCAAGTATCCGGCCTCAACCTGTCGTTTGGCCGCCAACGTGTGTTGCACGATTTCGGCTTTGATCTGCAAGCCGGTGAAATCGCCTGCCTGCTCGGCGCCTCCGGTTGCGGCAAAACCAGCGCCCTGCGCGCGATTGCCGGTTTCGAACAACCCGAATCCGGCAGCATCACGCTCAAACAGCGGGTGTTGTGCGCACCGCCGAATCATGTGGCACCGCACCTGCGCCGCATCGGCATGGTGTTTCAGGATTACGCCCTGTTTCCGCACCTGACCGTGGCCGGCAAGATCGGCTTCGGCATCCGCCAGCAGCCCATGGGCGAGCGGCAAGCCCGCATCAACGAATTGCTGGCACTGATTGGCCTGCAGGATTTGGGTGATCGCTATCCGCACGAATTGTCCGGCGGCCAGCAACAGCGGGTGGCATTGGCCCGCGCCCTGGCACCCAAGCCCGACCTGGTGCTGCTGGACGAACCGTTTTCCAATCTGGATGCCGATTTGCGTGCCCGGCTGTCGAAAGAAGTGCGCCAGCTACTCAAACAGGAGCAAACCAGCGCCATCCTGGTGACCCATGACCAGCAGGAAGCATTTGCCATGGCCGACAAAATCGGCATTCTGGCCCACGGCCGCCTGCAGCAATGGGGTGAGCCGTACCAGATTTACCATCAACCGGCCAATGCCGAAATTGCGGTGTTTGTCGGCGACGGGGTGCTGTTGCAAGGCCGGGTCAGCAGCCCGCATTGCATCCAACTGGCCGCCGGCGAATTCTGCGGCCGCCAGCCGGCCTGCTGCCAGCCCGGCGGCACGGTGGATGTGCTGGTGCGTCCGGATGACATTGTGCATGACGACTTGAGTCCGTATCAGGCCACGGTGCTGGACCGCGATTTCAAGGGCAGTTATTTCACCTACACCCTGCAACTGGACAGCGGCGAACAGGTACTGGCCCATGTGCCCGGCCACCACAACCATCCGGTGGGCAGCCGCATCGGCATTCGCATCGAACTGGACCACCTGATTGCGTTTCCCCACTCCTGACGCAGCAGTGAATCGCTTCAGGCAGCCAGGCAGTGAGCGCCACATCCCACCTGACCTGCCGGCCAGTTGTGGCATTTCGGTTGCCATTGGCAACTTGTTAATATATTGAAAAAATTAAACAGACCCTCACCCTATCTCATCAATTATTTGATTTGTATTGACTTAGCCAGCCAAAATATCCCAAAATCAATCATATTCATGATAATGGTATTTCACGGGCCAAACTTCTGTTGCACAGCGGCATTGTTTTTGATTGACCGTTTTGCAAATTTTTTTTAAAGTAACTCACCCAATTGGTAAATTGGTACTACCAATTTACCAATTCCATTGGCCGCCGGCATTCTTGCTTGCCGGCGGCTTCGTGTAATTTTCCGTATTTGGGAGTTGTTATGGGCATTGTGCATACTCTGCTTGCCATCGCGCCTATCTTCACCGTGTTTTTGCTATTGGTGGTGATGCGCCGTTCGGCCACCCTGTCCATGGGTGTGGCCTATGCAGTGACCGCCCTGCTGGCTTTGTTTGTTTGGCGCGCCCCGGGCAATAAAGTGGCAGCGGCCACCGTTAACGGGGTGCTGGTGGCACTGACCGTTTTGTTTATCGTGTTCGGTGCCATTTTGCTGCTGAACACCCTGCGTGAAAGCGGAGCGCTCAAAGCCATCCGCCGCGGCTTTATGGACATCTCGCCCGACCGCCGCGTGCAGGTCATCATCGTGGCCTGGTTGTTCGGCTCGCTGATTGAGGGTTCGTCCGGTTTCGGTACCCCCTCTGCAGTCGGCGCCCCGCTGCTGCTGGCTTTGGGCTTCCCGGCCATGGCTGCGGTGATGGCAGTCTTGGTGATCCAGTCCACCCCGGTATCGTTCGGCGCTGTAGGCACCCCGATTCTGTTGGGCGTGAAAACCGGCATTTCTACCGAGGGTGTCGCCGAGCAAATTGCACCGATTACCGCCGACCAATACCTGTTGCAAGTTGCGGCCAATGTGGGCTTTCTGCATGCTGCGGTTGGCGTGCTGATTCCACTGCTGCTGTGCGGCCTGCTGACCCGTTATTTCGGTGAGAAACGCTCGTTCCGAGAAGGCTTGGCAGCATGGAAATTCGCCCTGTTCGCCGGCTTGGCCTTTACCGTACCCTACTACTTGGTGGCCCGCTTTCTCGGTCCGGAATTCCCGTCCATGATTGGTGCTTTCATCGGCCTAAT
>JBHAET010000212.1:0-7290 GCA_041855705.1 Neisseriaceae bacterium | reverse complement strand
GTGTATGTGCAGGCCGATGCACCGTTCCGTATGCAGCCGCAGGATATCGGCAACTGGAAAGTGCGCAATACGGCCGGGCAGATGATTCCGCTTTCCGCCATCAGCACCATCCGTTGGGACATCGCCCCGCCGCAACTCATCCGCTTCAACGGCAGCCTCGCCATGGAAATGCAGGCCGGCGTGAAAAGCGGCGCCAGCTCGGGCGACGCCATGCGCGATGTGCAAAACATCATGGCGCAATTGCCGAACAGCTTCGATTACGAATGGACAGGCGCTTCGTTGCAAGAGCAGCGTGCCGGCAGCCAGGCGCCGCTGTTATACGCCATCTCGATACTGTTTGTGTTTCTGTGTCTGGCGGCGCTGTATGAAAGCTGGAGCGTGCCGTTTGCCGTGATTCTGGCCGCCGCCTTGGGCATACTCGGTGCGCTCGCCGCCACCTCGCTGCGCGGCCTGAACAACGACGTGTTTTTTCAGGTAGGCCTGCTCACCACCGTCGGCCTGGCCGCCAAAAACGCCATCCTGATTGTGGAATTCGCCATGCAGCTGCAAGCGCAAGGAAAAACCGCGTTTGCCGCCGCCGTCGAAGCCGCCCGCCTACGTCTGCGCCCGATTGTGATGACCTCGCTCGCCTTCGGCTTCGGCGTGCTGCCGCTGGCACTGGGTACCGGCGCAGGAGCCGCCAGCCGGGTTGCCATCGGCACGGCGGTACTCGGCGGTACGGTGATTTCGACCGTGCTCAGTTTGCTGTTTGTGCCGGTGTTTTTCGTATGGGTACGCAGCTGGCGGCGAACACGGTCCGTACCAGGCTAACCCGATGGTCAGAATGCGCTTCGCCACAGGCGTGTTTCCCCATGACCAAGGCTGCCTGAATGCCGCCAAACCATCGTGAATCCAATGCGGTTTCGATACCCGGCAACCAAGCGCAGACCCGGCATACGGCAAGGCACTGCAATACCGTCGCGAAAACAAAGTGAATTGGCGATGCCTTTTCAGGCAGCCTGAAATCCGCCTTCCCGTTTGATTGTTTGATTGTGTGTTTTCACAGGAGTATTGCCATGAGCACCACTGTTTTCCCCGTCAACGCCCCGGTATTGGCCGACATTGCCGGCAGCGACGAAAAATTTCCCATCAACCGCATTTTCTGCGTTGGCCGCAATTATCATGCCCATGCGGCGGAGATGGGGGTGAGCGTCGACAAAAACACCCAAGAGCCGTTTTACTTTCTGAAAGACGCGTCCAGCCATGTGCCCAGCGGCAGCACCATTGATTATCCGCCGCAAACCCAAAACTACCATCATGAAATGGAATTGGTGGTGGCCATCGGCAAGGCCGGCTTCGAAGTGGCCGAAGACGAGGCCGACAGTCTGATTTACGGCTATGCCTGCGGTTTGGACATGACCCGCCGCGACTTGCAGCTCAAGGCGCGCCAAAGCAGCCACCCCTGGGACTTGGGCAAAAACTTTGAACAATCGGCCGTGCTCTCGCCGATTGTGCGGCAATCCGAAACCGGCATCATCAATCAAGGGGCGCTGGAATTGAAAGTCAACGGGCGTACCGTACAACGCGGTGATTTGAACATGCTGATTTGGAATGTGCGCGAAATCATTGCCCATTTGTCGAAGTTTTACCACCTGCAAGCCGGTGATTTGATTTACACCGGCACCCCCGAAGGCGTGGGGCCGGTCCAGCGCGGCGACACGCTGACCGGTTCGATTGCCGGTGTCGGCAACATCAGCCTGAACATCCGTTAACAGCGAATCGCAACCCGGCGCCGAAGGCGGTCTGCAATCGGCCAAAGTTCGGGCGAGCTTGCAGATCCCTACGGCGACATCATCAAACCATCATGGCTGAATGAGTGCTGGGCGAAGGCCACCACCGGGTTTTCAGGCAGCCTGGCGGTTCCGTTGCAACCATTGCGCCAAAGGCAAATGCGCATCCAGCAGGCCATGGCGTTCGAAAGCATCCAGAGTGGCCAGCAGTGCATCGTTCATCAGGCGGCCCTGCAACATCGCGGCCACCAAGTCGTCACTGCTCATCGGCACAAAGGCCGCCACTTCGCCATCCTGGTTTTCCGGTGTCACACCGGCGGGCAAAAACACATCGAATACATGCAGCCATTCGCGGTGCAGACCGCGCGACACCGCACGCAGGCTGTGCTGCGCATGATGCGCCGGGCTTGAGGGCAAGTATTCGGCCGGCAAACCGGCTTCTTCCCACGACTCCCGCACCAGGGCCTGGTGCACGCACTCGCCGCTGGCAATGCCTCCGCCCACCAGATTGTCCAGCTTGTTCGGATCCACCGCCTTGAACGGGCTGCGGCGGGCAATCCACCATGCCCAGTCACCGTCGGGCTGCCGTACCAGACCGTTCACGTGTACTGCGCGGCTGGCCAGTCCCAGGGGACGGAACGCGGCACGTTCCAAGGCAAACCGGACACTGCCGTCGGCAGCGCAAACATCAAACCATTCATTGCGCCAGCCGGACAATTCGCCGGTCCGTTGCCACTGTGCCGCCATGTGTTGCAAGGCATCGCCCAGCGCCAGCCAATCAGGCTGCTGCACATCCACTTGCCGGGCATCGGCCTGTATCCGCCCCGGCCAGTCACGCATCAGCCGTTCGCGCCACAGCGGATTCAGGTAGCCAAACGGTTCGCCGTTAAAACGCAACTCGGTCCAGTCATTCAGATCAACATTGAAAATGCGGCACACCAGATTCCAGAGCGCCTGCTGCCTCTCGGCATCAAGCGGTCGGGCAAAAACGGGGGAAACAGACATGACGGGCGTCTTTAAGCAGGAGAATATTGAACAAGTGCCGTGCACAGAGCACGGCCACACCATAATTTGCCGGCAACGCAAACGCTGGTCGCGTCACACGGCCGGACGGTACACATCAAAGCGGGTACTTTTGCCCGCATACTGGTAATCGGGCGCGCTGCCGGCCAGTGGCTGGCCGCCCTGCGGCCGTTTCACCACCACCCGCTGCCGGGCCCGGGCCCGGGCCCAAGCCAGCAAATCCGCCTCTTCGGCCGTTGTCGGCGGCGCGCCCAGCAGACGATGGAAATAGGCCATTTCCTTTTTCACCGCCGCCGATTTCTGTCGCTGCGGGTACATCGGGTCCAAATACACCACATCCGGCTCGGCCGCTGCAACCGATACGTCATCCGCCTGCCGGGCATCGGCCGCCAGCAAGTGCATGCGCCCGGCGGCCTCGGCAACATCGCCACCGGCAGCCAAGGCCCGCGCCAAGCCGTCAGCCAACAGTGCCGCCACCACCGGATGGCGCTCGAACACGGTGACCCGCAGTCCCAAGCTTGCCAGCACAAAGGCATCGCGCCCCAGGCCGCCGGTGGCATCCCATACCCGGGGTTCGGCCGTGTGCTTGACCGCCCGACCCAACAGCTCGCCGCCGCCGTACAGCCGCCGGTGGCGGGCACCGCCACCAACAAAATCCACCCGCACCCGTCCTTTTTCGCCGACACAGGCCAAGGACAGGCCGTCATGCTCGGCAGCCAGATACAATCCGCTTTCAGGCAGCCTGTCCGGCAACGGTTGGACACCGTATTGCAGAGCCCGTTGCCGCAACAGCGCCTGCTGCTGGACATCCAGTTCCGGCGCACAACACCATGCGATTTCCACGCTAAAAACGCCGTTTACTCAATCGACAAGCGCTCCATGCGGTAGCGCATGGACCGAAAGCTGATGCCCAACAGCTTGGCCGCCTGGGTGCGGTTGTAACGGGTGTGTTGCAAGGCTTCTTCCAGAATGCGCCGTTCGACGTCGTCCAGATAATCCTGAATTTGCGAACGGCCCAATTGGAAACCGGGCATGGTGCTGCTGTCGGTGGCATCGCCCCAGTCGGCACCCACCTCATTGACCAAGGCTGCCTGATGGCTGTTGATTTGCAGATCATCAACATCAATCACGCCTTCCTGCGCCAATGCCACCGCCCGTTCCAGAATGTTTTCCAGCTCCCGGAAGTTGCCCGGATAGCTGTATTGCAACAAGGCCTGCTGCGCCGCCTTGGTCATCGCCAGCTTCTGCTCGTGCTGGTGCTTGCGCAACAACTGGCCCACCAGCCGGGGCAGGTCTTCGCGCATTTCGCGCAACGGCGGCATGGCCAGCGACACCACATTGAGCCGGTAGAACAAGTCCTGCCGGAAATGGCCGGCGGCTACCTGGCCGGCCAAATCCTTGTGGGTGGCGGAAATAATGCGCACATCCACCGGCTTTTCCTGGGCATCACCAATGCGGCGCACCGCTTTTTCCTGAATTGCCCGCAACAATTTGACCTGCATCGCCAACGGCAAATCGGCCACTTCGTCCAGAAACAGGGTGCCGCCGTCGGCATGCTGGAAAAAACCCAGCCGGTCGCTGTCGGCCCCGGTGAAGCTGCCTTTTTTGTAACCGAAAAACTCGCTTTCCATCAGGTTTTCCGGAATCGCCCCGCAGTTGACCGCCACAAAAGGCTGGTCACGGCGGGCCGACAGCTCATGAATGCTGCGGGCCGCCTGCTCCTTACCGCTGCCCGATTCGCCACTGATGTAAACCGGCACCGTGGTTTTGGCCAGTTTGGCCACCATTTGCCGCACCTCGTCCATCAGGGGCGAGCTGCCGAGCAAACGCGGGGTCGGGTTGCTGCCGGCTGCCGGCGCAACAGCCGGGCGGGCGGGCGCCTCGGCAACCGCCGGTTCGGCAGGCGGTGTGGCGGCCGGGGCGGGTGACGGAGTATGGGCAGCCGGGGCATCAGGCTCTGCCTTGCCGGCACGCGACACCATGGCCGCCGCCGAAGGGGTCACACTCTCACCCTCGTTGATTTTGATCGCGGACTTGACCAAGGTCCGCAGCTGGGCCAGGGTAATCGGCTTTTGCAAATAGTCGAACGCCCCGTTTTTCAGTGCCTGCACCGCCTGGTCGGCATTGCCAAATGCGGTGATGACCGCCACCGGCACATCCAAACCCTGGGCCGTGATGTGATTGACCACGTCCAGACCGGAACCGTCGGGCATCCGCATGTCGGTGAGCACCAGCGAAAACCGGCGGCTGTCGAGCATTTTCTTGGCAGCCACCACACCATCGGCAGTATGCACCGACAGGCCCATTTTCATCAGGGTCATTTCCATCAAGTCACGGATATCGGCCTCATCGTCCACCACCAATACCGGCTGTTTCAAATCTGCATTACTCATCCAACACCCTCGGCAAAATCAGTTCAAATCCCTTGGCCTGCGCCCGGTAATCCAGACGCCCCATATTGGCATGCGCCAGTTCGCGCGCCACATACAGTCCCAAACCGGTGCCCTCTGCTTCGGTGGTGAAAAACGGTTCGAACAAATGAACCTGATTTTCCGGCGACACGCCGGGACCATTGTCCATCACCACGATCGATACTTCCGCCTGACCTTTCTGGCGGAACACCACCCGTATCGCTTGTGCATTCTGCTGGCTGTGCCGCCAGGCATTGTTGAACAGATTCCAGAAAATCTGCTGCAAATGCATGGGGTCGCACCACACCGCCAGTTTACCATCGCTCACCTTCAAATGGATGCAATGCTGGGCCTGCGGCCGGGTGAGCACGAATTCATGACGAAAATCACGCCAGAACACCATCAAATCAACCGCCCGTTTTTTAATGCGGTCACTTTTGTTCAGGGTGCTGACTTCTTCCAGCATTTTGTCGATGCGGGCAATATTGCCGTCGATCATGCTGTTGAGCTTGAGCCGCAACGGATCATGCTCCTCTTCCTGCAACAGGCTGTTGGCATGGCGGATGGCCGACATCGGATTGCGGATTTCATGCGCCAGGTTGGCGGTCAGCTGCCCCAAGGCCGACAGCTTCATCGCCATCGCCTCTTTGGCCAGTTCCTGCGCGGTACGGATGAACAGCATCATCAGCTGCACATCGCGCCCTTCCAGTGTCCGTATCCGTACCCGCACCGGCCGCTCCGCCACTTCGGTGTCCATTTCCAGCAATTGTGTCGGGTTGCGCTGCCAATGCTGCTGTATGTGGCAAAACATCTCGCTGCGCTCATTGATCACCAGATTGGGAAAATAAAGCTGAGCTTGCTGGTTGAGCAAGCGCACCCGCTGTTCCTGATCCAGCACCACCACCGCCTCCTGCACATGGTTGAGCGTCAGCCGGGTCAGGTCACGCATTCGCTCCAGCAATACCGACTGCTCATGATAGGCACTGCGCGAACGGGCCGAATAACGGGCCGAATAGGCCGTGAGCAAGGCCACAAAATAGGCACCGGCGATCAGCATGAAACTGCCCAGCCACATGCGGTCGGTCGGCGCATGCCCTCCCAGCCGGCCGATGGCCAGATTGCTGATGACAATCAGCAAAGCCGCATAACTGGCATACAGCCAAGGATAACGGCCATAGCTGAGCAAGCAGGAAGTGGCGACAAACGGCAGCATCAGAATCCCGAAACCGCTGTCAATGCCGCCGGCCAGATACATCAGCCAGGCCATCATGGTGATGTCGGCCACCGCACTGGCACTGGGAATGGCCGTTCCCTGCTGCTGCCATTGCGGATACAGCAGGCTGATCACAATCAGCACCGTATACACCAAGGCCCAGGTATAGATTTCGGTATCATGAAAGAGTTGCAGGATGTACAAGCGTCCCTGCTCGTCGGCGCGCAGGCTTTGGCTGACCACATAAAAGGTGATCAGGGACACCAAAAGACTCATGCGTCCGATGTTGATCAGCCCGGGCAATTTGTCCAAGGCGTTTTGCCACTGTACGGTCCGGTCTCGGGTCATGTTGCGCCTCCCTCTGTTGCCAGCAAGGCCTGCAGGCTGCCTGAAAGCGACAACAGCTTGCCTTTGTGACCACGCTTGTTGTGAATGTCCTGTACCCGCAATACCTCACGGTGCTCGCCGCCGCGCCGGCCGCGGCTGAGCACCACATAATGCGTACCGGCGGTCAGCAGCACCCCGGCCAGCCGGCTGTCATCCGGCAAATTCATCAATTGCAGGCCGCGCCCCTTGGCCAGCACCTTCAACTGGTGCAGTTCAAATGCCAATAAGCGGCCGGCATCGGATGCCAACACCAGTTGCATTGTACTGGCGGGTGCCAGCCAGTCGGCCGCCACCGGTTGTGGCATCAACAAAGTCTCACCGGCATTGAGCGACACCACCACCTTGCCGGTTTTCACCCGGCCCACCATATCGGCCAAGCGGGTGACAAAACCGTAACCGCCACTGTGGGCCAACAAATAATGCTGCTCGGGCAGTCCGGTCATCATGGCCACAATGTGCGCACCGGCAGGCATGTCAATCAGCGAAG
>JBHAET010000211.1:0-3319 GCA_041855705.1 Neisseriaceae bacterium | reverse complement strand
GCCACCCGTAAAATACGGTGGTAGCTGCGGGCCGACAACGACAATTTGTCCAGGCTGTGGGCCAAACACTGTTTGGCTTCGCTTGTGACCGCGGCGGCGGTGTCCAGTTCCAGACTGCCCAAGTCGGCATTGATTTTGCCCTGGCGTGCCCATTGGCACTCGCGGGCGGCAGTCACCCGTTGGCGCACCGTCGTACTGGATTCGCCGGCAGCCGCTTGCAACAGGTCATCGGCCGGCAGCGGCGGCACTTCGATGCTCAAATCAATGCGGTCCAGCAGCGGGCCGGAAATTTTGGCGCGGTAGCGTGCCACTGCTTCCGGGGTGCAGCGGCAGGGTTTGCTCGGATGACCCAAATACCCGCAGGGGCAGGGATTCATTGCCGCCACCAGCTGGAAACGGGCCGGAAAGCTGGCTTGGCGGGCGGCGCGCGAAATGTGGATTTCGCCGCTTTCCAGCGGTTCGCGCAATACCTCCAACACCTTGCGGTCGAATTCGGGCAACTCATCCAAAAACAGCACACCGTGGTGGGCCAGGGAAATTTCGCCGGGCCGGGGATCGGAGCCGCCGCCAACCAAGGCCACCGCCGATGCGCTGTGGTGTGGTGCACGATAGGGCCGGTTGCGGGAAAACGTTTGCTGGTGGCCGGGCAGCAGGGAGTGCAGTGCCCACACGCTGATCAGTTCCGATTCGGTCAGCGGCGGCAAAATGCCGGGCAGGCGCTGGGCGAGCATCGATTTGCCGGTGCCCGGCGGCCCCACCATCAGCAGGCTGTGGCCGCCGGCAGCCGCCACTTCCAGTGCCAGCCGCGCACTGTGCTGGCCTTTGACATCGGCCAAATCCGGCAAGGGTGCCGGTTCAGGCTGCCTGAAGCCTTCATCGTGCTGGTCGGCTGTGGGCAGGGGCTGGATGCGGTTGAAATGGGCGGCCACTGCCGACAATGAGTCGGCCGCATACACGGTGGCACTGGGCAGCAGGGCGGCTTGGGCGGCATTGGCGGCAGGCAGGATGAATGAGCGTTCGGCACAGGCACCCTGCCAGGCCATGGCCACCGCACCGCGTATCGGGCGCAGCTGGCCGGAGAGCGCCAGTTCGCCGGCCAGTTCGTAATCGGCCAGCTGGCTGCTGTCGATCTGGCCGCTGGCCGCCAGAATGCCAATCGCAATCGGCAGGTCAAAGCGGCCGGATTCTTTGGGCAGATCGGCCGGCGCCAGGTTGACGGTGATTTTTTTGGCGGGAAAGTCAAAGCCGGACTGGAGAATGGCCGCCCGCACCCGATCCCGGCTTTCCTTCACTTCGGTGTCGGGCAGGCCGACAATCTGGAAGGCCGGCAAACCATTGGCCAGATGCGCCTCCACTTCCACCAGTGGCGCGGCCATGCCGGCCAGGGCGCGGCTGTAGACCAGTGCCAGGCTCATGGCCGTATCTCAGTCGCTGACCGGGCGTTCGGCAGCGTCGGTTGCGGTGTCGGTAGTGGCCGCATCGTTGCCGGCACCGCCTTCCAGCGCAGCCAGACGGGCTTCCAGCTCGGCCAGTTTTTGCCGGGTTTTCACCAGTACCTGCTGCTGGATGTCGAATTCTTCACGGGTCACCAGATCCATGCGGTTAAAGGCGGAACCCAGCATGGCTTTGACGTTTTTTTCCACGTCTTTCACCGGGCTGTTGTCAATGGTTTCGCCCAGTTTGCTGGACAGCTCGTCAAACAGTTTTTTGCCGATCATGGCGTTTCCTTCGGGTTGGCTTGGGAGAGGGGTATCCGGCAACCGCTGGGGGGCGGATGCCGGTGCGGCACCGGCCGGATGCGGGAACGGGTATCGGGTCGGGCGGCCGCCATCGCATTGTATCGCCAATGCAGGCATTTTCCCATATGCCGGCGGTGCGAAACCGTGATCGGCCGGTTGAGACCTTTGCAAAACCCCCATTTGCGGCGCATTTGAAGTGTTGTGCGCTGCTCGCTCGTTTGCCTAACCTCATGTTATGTCTGCACTCGCTGTGCTGCCACGCCTTGAGTTGCATCCACATCTGGCGGTTTTGCAAAGGTCTCCGGTTGCTGTGCCGCCGCCGCATGGGACAGAAAAAAACCGCTGCCGCACACAGGGGCGACAGCGGTTGCGGCTTTCAGGCAGCCTGTGTGCGGGTTTAAACCACAGCCTCTTCCTTGCGTTTGGCCGGCTTGGCAATGTTTTCGCGGCTCAGGCGGAACATCAGCAACAGCGGACTGGCCACCAGGATTGACGAATAAATGCCGAACACGATGCCGATGGTCAGCGCCATGGCAAAACCGTGCAGGGCGGCACCGCCGAAAATCAGCATCGCCAGTACCATGGCCTCGGTGGAGCCGTGGGTGATGACGGTGCGGCTGATGGTGGCGGTAATCGCATTGTCGATGACTTGCGGCACCGATTTGCCGCGCATCTGCGGTTTGCGGAAGTTTTCGCGGATGCGGTCGAACACCACCACCGATTCATTGACCGAATAACCCAGCACCGCCAGGATGCCGGCCAGTACCGTGAGCGAGAATTCCCACTGGAAGAAGGCAAAGCAGCCCAGAATGATCACCACGTCGTGCATGTTGGCAATGATGGCCGCCACCGCAAAGCGCCATTCGAACCGCAACGACAGATAAATGATGATGCCGACAATCACCATACCCAGGGCCAGCAGGCCGTTGCTGACCAGTTCTTCACCCACCTGCGGGCCGATGAATTCGACCTGGCGCAGGCTGACACCCTGGTTGTCCTGTTTGAGCAGTTCCATCACCTGATTGGACAGTTGCGCGGTGGTGGTGCCCTCCTTGTTCGGCAGGCGGATCATGATGTGGCGGTTGGTGCCCAGGGCCTGTACCTGTACTTCACCCAGATTGAGGGCGTTAAGCTTCTGGCGGATGTCGTTCACTTCGGCCGCCTGGGTGTATTCCACCTCCATCACGGTCCCGCCGGTGAATTCAACCGAGAAATTGAGCCCGCGCACCACCAGGAAAAATACGGCCAAAACAAAGGTGATCAGCGAAATGGCGGTGGTGAGCTTGCCGTAGCTCATGAACGGAATATCGCGTTTGATGCGGAAAAATTCCATGATTGTTTACTCCTTGCCCGCAGGCAGCGAGGGTTGCTGTTCCGGCTTCCACACCGAACCGATGGACAGCGATTGCAGCTTGCGGCGGCGGCCGTACCACAGGTTGACCAAGGCGCGCGACACCACCACTGATGAGAACATCGAGGTAATGATGCCCAGACAGTGCACCACCGCAAAACCGCGGACCGGACCGGAGCCGAAAATCAGCAGGGCGATGCCGGCAATCAGCGAGGTGATGTTGGAGTCG
>JBHAET010000210.1:0-5751 GCA_041855705.1 Neisseriaceae bacterium | reverse complement strand
TTGCTCCATGCCGTCCGGCCGTACTGGTACACAAAATCCAGATACAGGTCATATTCCGCCTGTGACAATTTCACCCCCGGCAGGCTGGCACGAAAGGCCGCCTCGTCTTTGCTGATGTGGGCGCGGGAAATTTCCACCGCCTGCGCCTGTGTCACCGGCTTGTCCTGCATCGTCACCTTACCTCCGTCCGGGTACTGGGTGCTGCCGATGCCAATCGTGGGCACGCCAACCTGGTCACGGTATGGGGCTGATCGGAACCCCTCATGCTTGATCAGCGCGGTGAAAAATGCGGCGGATACCGTCAGCAAGCCCACCGATACTTTTGCTTTATTGCTCATTGCCATCTTGCACCTCCCCGCGCAGCCTGCGCATTTCGATTTCGTGCCGCTCCTGCTCACGCTTCTCCGCCGCCGCGTCACGCTTGTCACGCTGCCGGCTGTAGTGCCAGTTGATCAAAAAGCCACCCACCGCCACCAGCACACCGGTAGTGGTCAGCCAGTCGATGTGTTTGAAGTACCCAAACACCCACGCGATGCTGCCGCCGATGCCGATGCCATTTCCCATTTCGGGCATGTTTGTTTTCATGGAACACCCTTTAAACATAAAAAATCCCGCTACTAGCGGGGATAGCGTTTGATTGTTCTGAAATCATCACGCCGGTCGCGGCGGAAGCTCCGTCAATTGCCCGCGCTGAACTTTGATGCAAGCGACACGGTAGCGCCGCCAGTCGGCCAGCTGTGATTCGGCCACAGCAATGTCGCCGTCTTCGTCCAGCTCGATCTCGTCCTGCAGCGCCGCGATAATTGTTGCTGCGTACACTACCTCAGCTGCTGCCTGCTCCCGTAGCACTGCGGCGGCATCAGCGGCCTGTTGCGCAGCGGCCTCCTCTGTCAGCACCCAGTTGCTGGCAGCGGCGTCAAAAGTGTGGTAGCCGCTGGGGCGCGGGTGGACGGTGGTGTCGGGCGGGTAGTCGCCGGGGCGGCCAATCACCAGCGGGCTGCCATCATCGGTGCGGTAGACGGTCTGGCCGCGATAGTCCGGGTGATGTTGCCATGCATTACCCTCTGTATCCCACCAGGCGGCCATGCCTGGCAGCTCCTCCGGCGGCTCAGTATCAACGCACCCAGCTGGGAGCAAGTAGATGCCCTGATCGGCTTCCAACGGGCTGAGATCGGCCACGGCCGGGCCGGTGTAATAGCCGTTGTCATCAAGCTGACAAACCACCTTTGCCGGTGGATAGTTGTGCAGCGGTGCGCTGGCAGTATCTAGCGTAGCGGCATCATTGCCGGTATCAACAGTCGAATCTTTAATTAAATCTTGCATGTGTATCTCCTTTAGATTTTGATACAGGCCATCAAGGCCATATTGACTGGACGAGACTCAGAGGCGGCTGCCAATGTTTTGGACTGGCTGTATGTACGCAGCTCAACGCCACCAGTCAGCATTGGGTTGTTGCCACTCTCCGACAGCAACGAGCTTGGCGTTGCCACCCCTTGGCTGGTAGACACTTGATTATCAACAAACACTGCGGCAATACCGGCTTCATGCTGTCCGGCACTGGTGGTTGGTAACGCATGATAATGGTCTTGGTTGGCACTCTCTTGCCTGCTACCCAGAGCACGACCGCTGTCCACCCCCCTACCATCATCCCATCCACGCACAAACAAGCCGCGCAGGTCTGGCAAATTAAAGGTGGTGCTGCCATTGCCGGCACCGTAGCGGGTACCGATTGCCGCAAACAATGACGCATATGTAGTGCGGGATACCGCCGCACCGTTTGCTTTCAGCCAACCCGCCGGCACAGTATCGCCGGCCACAAAAACAACTGATCCGGACGGTACCAAAATACTGCTGTCAATGGCATGAGTATGGCTTGCAGACTGCACGGCATTGGTACTGCTGGCAGTAATGGTGCCTGGGGTTCCAATTGCCAGCGTACGGCTTTCAATCAAATTACCGCCGCCGGTCAGGCCGTTGCCTGCGATCACTTGCGTGGTTTTATCCGCTTTCCCTGCCAATGTCTCCGCACCTGCATGCAACAACCAGCCACTCCCTCCCGTATTGGGATCGTTGGTGTTTTGGCTAACCGTGCTGATGTATTCTGCAGTCCCTGCATTGTTCATCAATACTGCCCCTTTCGGGTACCCGCCAATGGCGGTACAGTAGTCCCGATCAAAGCGATAGCGTCCGCCTTGGTTCTGGTAGACAACATGGGCGCTGATCTCATTCAATACGCCGTTCATGTCCTTGCCGCTTGGCGGCTTGCCGCCCAGCGCAATCGGAGTCATGGTGATGCTGGGGAACCCATCGGCATAGCTGGCGGACTCTTGCGCCAAGCCAACCGTTCGGTTGACGGGAATATCATTTTTTAAGCCATCGGCTGCCCATGGTTTTGGCAAAAGTTTCGGTTGAGACATCAATCAAGCTCCCATAAAAAAGACGCCCTCTCCAAAGGGCGTCAGATTGGCTTCTTCAAAGCCGAAAGTGAATTCGGTTTCGGGTTCGTAAAAATCCAGCAAAACCCCGCATGGACGGGGCAGTAAATCCGTCTGCCTGATCACAGCGCGCTCGACTGGCAGCAGATAGAATTCAAACACATAGCGGGCAGCCATGGTTCCGTTTTTAACATAATAGGCACGCCCCCGTTTGCCGAACATCGAGCGCAACAACCGGTTGATGTTGGGTGCAGTGGCGTAAATGATGTTGCTCATGGCCTTGAGCATGATCACACGTCGGTAGGTGGTATCGTCCAGCCGGTATTTGCGGTCGCTGCTTTCATCAATGCTCCATACGCCGCTGTCAAATGGCGTGAATCCATCTGCAAAGCCGATGAACTCATCCTCGGCCTTCATGCGCACTTCGCGCTCGATGCCAACGATTCGGCCCCAAATATCCAAACCGAAGCCCTCAGCGGTATCAACATTCCACACCACATCATAAAATCGCTGCAAATCCGCACGAGGATCGATGCTCTCATTAAAATGCCCGATTATCTGCTGGATAATCGGGCTGTGTGCATATTGACTGATGATGGTTTGGCGGACATCAAGCATCGGTAATGACCTCTATATTGGCGTCACTGATGACAGGTTTCTGATCAATCCCTACGGCAACCATATTCCCCATAACCATTGGTGACAAGCCCACTTCTACATCCAATACATGCGCTTGCGGTACGGCTTTGACCACTGGTGCAACGTAATGGATGGCGTAAATATTAGCTCCGATACGGGCCTTGTTTTCACCGTTGAAAGCATCCATGACAGCTTGTTTGATGGCAAGCTGGAAACCGATTGGCGCCCCTTTTTGAACCCTGATGCGGAAATATACCGGCAAATCGCTGGGCCGCATGAAGCGGACGGGATAGGCGGGCTTCGGTTCCGAGTAGTGTTCGTCGTAAACCGTGATTTCGGTGTTGCCGTTAAAATCGCAACCGCTGCCCGCATAATCCAGGATCGCCCGGGCCACCGACTCATCCGTACCGCCAACCACTGCCACATAAATGCTGTGCGGTTCCAGACGATAATGGGTACTGCCAACAGTCACCGGCTCCCCCTTGGAGTTATCAATAACATAGACATCACTGACCCCGTCCAGGGCGAACACATTGGCGTACACAGCCTGAGGCGTGCCATGCGCATTGATCGCCACCGACCGCTGGCGGCGATCCCTGAAATCGGCTCGGCTTTCAATCAAGTTGCCCGCGATGGCATCTTGCGGATTGTCTACCCGATCCAAGCCGACAATGGTTTGATACATCCGGTTCACAGTATGCGCCCTGGCGGATACTTGGCCGGATACGGTTAGCGTTCCACGCACGGCTCCTGTTGCCAGAATGCTGATTTCACTCTGCAATGCCCAATCATTGCCTGCTTCGTCCCGCACAATAAAACCTTTGGGGATGGTGGTGCCGGGTAGTCCGATGAATTCACACTCAACCACGGAATCCGTAGCGGGTTTACGTTCCAGAAAATAAATCTTGGCAATGGCATCTTGCATCAGGCCATCGGCGTAATCCGGGTGAATCTGATTGACCAACTCTGCAATCAGGTTGTTTTTGTCGGCAATGATGGCAGCCAGGGAAGATGCCAGCTGACCTTGTGGCGTTTCCAGATTCAGGTTCAATCCACCGCCGAAAGCGGTATTAAAATCAGCCAGCACCCCATTGAGTACCTCAGATTCCGTGGGGATTTTCAGGCCGGCCGCAGTGATTTCGATGTTCGGGACGTTACTCATAAGCCTATCTCGTATTGTCGGTTTTCCTGATCGGTCAGCTTCAGGTAGCCTGAAACCAAACGTTCGTCTTGCTGTTCAATGCGGGCATCGGCCGCCAATACACCCGGAACGCTTAAGGCTGCCTGAATGACACGGTGGCGGTACAGGGCAAACGACTGTTTCTTGCCAAGCATTTCTTCAAAATAGGGAATGCCCTTGCCAGTATCGTAATATAACTCGCCGGCAAACAAACGTACTGCACTGGCGGCATCCTGGGCTTTGCTGTAAGGATCTTTGGCCATCGCAATATTGCCCTGGTCGTCCAAGGTTAGATCCCAGGTCATCGGATCAAGGTACAGTGTATTCATGCTACAGGCTTCCCGGATGTGTCGCCGCCCCGAACAACTTGGGTATGCGCATGATTTTGCAGGCTGACGGTTTCCGCCACCACATCGCCATCGGCACGGAGACCGCCGCCGCCGGTAAACTGTGCCGTGGTTTGGCTGTTGGCCTGGAAAGTTTGCGATGTACTGCTGATACCGGCCTGCGCTTTCATGCGGATATTGGCCGCTTCCATTTCAATATCCCCTGGCGAAAAGATTTTGATGCCCCCGGCCTTGAAATGGATGTATTGCTGGGGCGTACCGTTCAAAAAACCGCCGAGATACAGCCCGTCCGACCAATCAAAACGCCGCCGGCTTTGCGGAGCTGACGGCGCTTTATTGTTCTTCACGCTGGATATGTCTCGACTGCAAAATCCGCACATGCCAATGTCTCCCGGCTCCGGATCGATGATGACCGCATTGCTGCCGCCCTGCAGCCGGAAATAGGGTATGTTGTGGATGATGCCGTGCGGAACAGCATGGCCAGATCCGTCCAGCTGGGCCACCATTGGCTGCACATCCACCAGCCCGACAGGAGCCAAACCACCGCTGCGTACCGCGGTTATTTGCACCAGCATCACGGTTTGAATGCGTCCAATCAGGCTTTCGATAATAAAGCGCATTTCACCTGCGCCGCCTTGGGCGTGTTCGGCGCGGAAATGCGCCCAATCATTGGGTGATTTTGACATCGTTGCTCTCCACATTGGCCGCCTTGATATCGGCAAACCATTTGCCGCCCGGAGTTTGCGACTCCAGATCCAATGACAATCCGAACACCCTCCAGCGGCCGTTGCAGGTAGCAATCTGGCTGTCCCGGATTTCAATCAGGCCGCCGAAACGCAATGCCGCATCGTACAGGCATCGCAATTTGACGCCCTGCAAGTCGGGAACCGGATAACCAATCATGCCGCTGTACGGGCTAAGCACCGGCACCTCAACCGACCGTGGCTGTCCTTTTGGGGTAATGGCCACGGTTTCATTGTCGATGTAGACATCGATCGCCGCAGCCTCGGCCAAATGGCGGATTTTTTCCAATTCGGTCTGCGGCAGGTATGGGTTGCTGATTTTGGTAACGGGTACATTGTTGTTTTCAAACCGCCGCTTCATGCGCTTACAGGCAGCTTCAATGGCCTGCACCACATCGGTTTCTCCG
>JBHAET010000209.1:0-4847 GCA_041855705.1 Neisseriaceae bacterium | reverse complement strand
CGGCCGCTTGAGCGTGATTTCGCTCTACCTGCCCTCGGGCAGCAGTTCAGAGGAGCGCCAGACGGTGAAATACCGTTTTCTGGATGTGTTCTACCCGCTGCTGGAGGCGTCGCAGGCGGAGGGGCGTGATGTGGTGGTGTGCGGCGACTGGAACATTGCCCACCTTTCACCAGGAATAGTCGTAGTCCACCACCAAAGGCGCGTGGTCGGAAAATTTTTCGTCCTTGTACACCGCAGCAGCGGTGGCTTTGGCCGCCAGAGCCGGCGTCACCATCTGATAGTCGATGCGCCAGCCCACGTCTTTGGCATAGGCCTGCCCCCGGTTGCTCCACCAGGTATAGCCCGGCACTTCCGGATACAGGGTCCGCCACACATCCACCCAGCCGATTTCGCCAATCACCCGCCCAATCCAGGCACGCTCTTCGGGCAAAAAACCGGAATTTTTCTGGTTGCCTTTCCAGTTTTTCAGGTCGATGTTCTGGTGGGCAATGTTCCAGTCGCCGCACACCACCACATCACGCCCCTCCGCCTGCAACGCCTCCAGTAGCGGGTAGAACGCATCCAGAAAACGGTATTTCACCGTCTGGCGCTCCTCGGAACTGCTGCCCGAGGGCAGGTAGAGCGAAATCACGCTCAAACGGCCGAAATCGGCGCGCACAAACCGGCCCTCGGCATCGAATTCGGCCACCCCCAGCCCATACTGCACCCGGTCGGGCACCTGCTTGCTGTAAATGGCCACCCCGCTGTAGCCGCGCTTTTCGGCACAATGCCATACGCCATGCATGCCGTGCGGCCGTTTCATCTCTTCGCTCAAATCCGCTTCCTGGGCTTTGAGCTCCTGCACACACACGATGTCGGCGCCGCTGGCGGCCAGATAGGCATGAAAACCCTTTTGATAGGCGGAACGGATGCCATTCACATTGGCAGAAATGATTTTGAGCACAAACGCCTCCCGGCAGACAAACGGCGCCATTTTACTGCATCCGGCCGTTTCAGGCAGCCTTCGCTGCGGCTGTCCCGCCATCCCCGTGGCGGCTACTCTCCTTTTTATTTTGTTTCCTTATATAATGGCCGCTTTGCCCGTCCAGAAAGCATGCCATGTCCGATTTCCGCCAGCAGTTTCTGCAATTTGCCCTGTCGCAACAGGTTTTGAAATTCGGTGAATTCACCACCAAAGCCGGGCGCCAGTCGCCGTATTTCTTCAATGCCGGCCTGTTCAACGACGGTGCCGCCACCCTGCAACTGGCCCGTTTTTACGCCCAGGCCATCATCGAGAGCAAAATCGGCTTTGACATGCTGTTTGGCCCGGCCTACAAGGGCATCATTCTGGCCGCCGCCACCGCCATGATGCTGGCCGAACAAGGCGTTAACGTGCCGTTTGCCTACAACCGCAAGGAAGCCAAAGACCACGGCGAAGGCGGCGTGCTGGTGGGGGCGCCGCTGGCAGGCCGGGTGCTGATCATTGACGATGTGATTTCCGCCGGCACCTCGGTGCGCGAATCGGTGCAGCTGATCCGCCAAGCCGGTGCCGAGCCGGCCGGGGTGGCGATTGCGCTGGACCGCATGGAAAAAGGCAGCGGCAGCCTGTCGGCCGTGCAGGAAGTGGAACAGCAATACGGCCTGCCGGTGGTGGCGATTGCCACCCTGGAAGACCTGCTGGCCCTGTTGGCGGGTGATGAAACCCTGGCTGCCTGGCGCGCACCGGTGGCCGCCTACCGGGCCCGCTACGGCGTGGCCTGACACCACCGGTTTCAGGCAGCCCGGCATCGGGCTTGGGTTCGAACCGGACACGAATTTCGGGTATAATGCGCTGTTTGTGTTTTGGATTGCGGCCAGGCACGGTCAGCCGGCCGCAATCACAGCGAAAAGAGCCTTATGACAGAACAAAAGCGCGAAGAATACGGCGCCGACAGTATTCAGGTATTGGAAGGTCTGGATGCGGTGCGCAAGCGCCCCGGCATGTACATTGGCGACACCCAGGACGGTTCCGGCCTGCACCACATGGTGTTCGAGGTACTGGACAACGCGATTGACGAAGCACTGGCCGGCCACTGCAACACAATCAGCGTGGCCATCAATGCCGACAACTCGATCACCATCGAGGACAACGGCCGCGGCATTCCCACCGGCATCCACCCCAAGGAAGGCCGTTCCGCCGCCGAAGTGATCATGACCGTACTGCACGCCGGCGGCAAGTTCGACAACAACAGCTACAAAATTTCCGGCGGCCTGCACGGTGTCGGCGTATCGGTGGTCAACGCCCTGTCCGACTGGCTACGGCTCACCATCTGGCGCGAGGGCAAAGAGCATTTCGTCGAATTCAAGCGCGGCGACGCGGTGGCGCCTTTGCAGGTGGTGGGCGAGGCGCCGGCCGACAAACACGGCACCCGGGTGCAGTTTTTGGCCAGCGAGGAAACCTTCGGCCTGGTGGAATACCATTTCGACATTCTGGCCAAGCGCATCCGCGAGCTGTCATTCCTCAACAACGGCGTGGGCATCGAACTGACCGACAAGCGCGACGGCAAGCATGAAAATTTCGCCTTTTCCGGCGGCGTGGCCGGCTTTGTGCAGTACATGAACCGCAAAAAAACGCCGCTGCACGAAAAAGTGTTTTACGCAATGGGCGAAAAAGACGGCATGAGCGTGGAATGCGCCATGCAGTGGAACGACAGCTATCAGGAAAACGTGCAGTGTTTCACCAACAACATTCCGCAACGTGACGGCGGCACCCACCTCACCGCCCTGCGCCAGGTGATGACCCGTACCCTCAACCAGTACATCGAAGCCAACGACATTGCCAAAAAAGCCAAGGTGGAAACCGCCGGCGACGACATGCGCGAGGGTCTCACCTGCATTCTGTCGGTGAAGCTGCCCGATCCCAAATTCTCCTCGCAAACCAAAGACAAACTGGTTTCCAGCGAAATCGGCCCGGTGGTGAACGAAATCCTGAGCCAGGCGCTGCACGAGTTTCTGGAAGAAAATCCGAATGACGCCAAAATCATTACCGGCAAAATCGTCGATGCCGCCCGCGCCCGCGAAGCGGCCCGCAAGGCGCGCGAAATCACCCGCCGCAAGGGGGTGATGGACGGCCTGGGCCTGCCCGGCAAGCTGGCCGACTGCCAGGAAAAAGACCCGGCGCTGTCGGAACTGTATCTGGTGGAGGGCGATTCGGCCGGCGGTTCGGCCAAACAGGGGCGGGACCGCAAATTCCAGGCCATCCTGCCGCTGAAAGGCAAAATCCTCAACGTGGAAAAAGCCCGCTTCGAGAAAATGCTGGCCAGCCAGGAAGTCGCCACCCTGATCACCGCGCTGGGCGCCGGCATCGGCAAGGAAGAATACAATCCCGACAAGCTGCGCTACCACCGCATCATCATCATGACCGATGCCGATGTGGACGGCGCCCACATCCGCACCCTGCTGCTGACCTTCTTCTACCGCCAAATGCCGGAACTGGTGGAACGCGGCCACATTTACATTGCCCAGCCGCCGCTGTACAAAGCCCGCCACGGCAAACAGGAACGCTACCTGAAAGACGAACTGGAAAAAGACCAGTGGCTGTTGAGCCTGGCTTTGGACAAGGCACAAATCGTCTCCGGCAACAGCGTGCTGGAAGGCGACACCCTGGCCGAAATGGCGCGCCAGTACCTGCTGGCACGCAATGTGATCGAGCGCGAAGGCCGCATCATTGACCCGGCGGTGCTCCTGGCACTGCTGGATGCCAATGTCGACATCGACCTGAGCGATGCGGCCGCTGCCGAAGCCACCATCGCCGCCATCAGCCCTCATTTGCGGCAGGCCGACGTGACCCTGGCACGCATCGGCAGCGAAGATGGCCAACAACGGATCAAGATTACCCGCAAGCTGCACGGCAACACCGCGGTCAGCTATCTGGACCAGAAATTTGCCGACAGCAAGGCCCAGCAAATCATCCGTCACACCGCTGCCCTGCTGCACGGCAAAGTGGGCGAGGGTGCCGAACTGGTCAAGGGCGAACAGCGCACCACGGTCAGCCGCTTTGATGAAGCACTGGAACAGCTGCTGGCCGGTGCCCAAAAAGGGCTGTCAATCCAGCGCTACAAAGGTTTGGGCGAGATGAATCCGGAGCAGCTATGGGAAACCACCATGGATCCGCAAGTGCGCCGTCTCTTGAAAGTGCGCATTGAAGACGCGATTGCGGCCGATGAAGTGTTTGTCACCCTGATGGGCGACGAAGTGGAACCGCGCCGCGCCTTTATCGAAAACAATGCGTTGGTGGCACAAAACATCGACGCCTAGGGTCGGTTGACACTTGACCGGCGAAGCGGTTTTTTGAGGCCAACGCCGCGGATGCCCGGCAAAAAGCGCAGCAAGATGTTCAATCTTGCTGCGCTTTTTCAACACCGCAGGAGACCTTTGCAAAACCCCCAGATGTGGATGCCGTTCAAGGCGTAGCAGCGCACAACGCAGCAATGCGCCGCAGATGGGGGTTTTGCAAAGGTCTCTGCTTCAAAGCAGCGCATCCACATAACCAACAGGCTGCCTGAAACCCGGTTTCAGGCAGCCTGTTGGTTGCTGTACGCATACTGCACACGGGGCGAAAATGTGCCCCGTGTGCGGTCATCAGTCTTCGTAAGCACTCAGCGGCGGGCAGGAGCAGATCAGGTTCTTGTCGCCGAACACCTCGTCCACGCGGTTGACGCTCGGCCAGAACTTGTGTTCGCGCACATAGGGCAGCGGGAACACGGCAGTCTCGCGGCTGTAGGCGCGGTTCCATTCGCCGGCAATGTCATCGGCAGTGTGCGGTGCATTCACCAGCGGATTGTCGTCTTGCGGCCATTCGCCGTTTTGCACCTTCAGCACTTCCTGCT
>JBHAET010000208.1:0-4010 GCA_041855705.1 Neisseriaceae bacterium | reverse complement strand
GAAAACTATATGGACAGCGTGCGCAAATCGCTCGATTCGGTGGGCGCCAAACTGCACATCGAAGCGCGCAACGTGCCCGTTGGCTTGGGCGAACCCGTATTCGACCGGCTCGATGCCGACATCGCCTATGCGCTGATGAGCATCAATGCCGTTAAAGGCGTGGAAATCGGCGACGGCTTCGGTGTAGTTGCCCAGCGCGGCAGCTACCACGGCGACGAGCTGACCCCGCAAGGCTTCAAATCCAACCACGCCGGCGGGGTGTTGGGCGGCATTTCCACCGGCCAAACCATCACCGCCAACTTCGCCATTAAACCCACCAGCAGCATCGCCACCGCGCGCGAAAGCATCGACATCGACGGCAACAGCGTCGAAATCGCCACCCACGGCCGCCACGATCCCTGCGTGGGCCTGCGTGCCGCACCCATCGCCGAAGCCATGCTGGCGCTGGTACTGATGGATCACGCCCTGCGCCAGCGGGCGCAAAACGCCGACGTGCATGTCAACACGCCCGATATTGCCCGCCAGCCGCGCTGATTGACGCCCGCCACGCTTTGGGTGCCACGTACCCAAACCGGCCGGATGTCCGTCACAGACGGCATCACACCGTGTATCCCATGGCCGGATGAAGACGCGCCGCCAGACCATGCCGCCGGCCGAATACGCTGTGTAAAAAACTTAGCCCGGCCAGAAGTGATTCGGCTACAATAACCGCTTTTACCCTTTGTTGCTCCCACTCGGAATACACCGTCATGACACAAGAAACCGCTTTGGGCGCGGCCCTGAAATCGGCCGTGCAAACCATGAGCAAGAAAAAACAGACCGAGATGATTGCCGATCACATTTACGGCAAATACGAAGTCTTCAAGCGCTTCAAACCGTTGGCTCTGGGCATTGACCAGGATTTGGTCACCGCTTTGCCGCAATATGATCCGGCGCTGATTGCCCGGGTGCTGGCCAATCACTGCCGCCGCCCACGCTACCTGAAAGCCCTTGCCCGTGGCGGCAAACGCTTTGATTTGAACAACCGTTTCAAAGGCGAAGTCAGCGCCGAAGAACAGGCCGTGGCACAACAGCACCCCTTGGTGCAACAGGCCACGACCACCCCTGCGGCTGCCGCACCGGCAGCGCCGGCCGAAACCGCCCCGCCCGCCGCCGATACCCCAAGCGGCAACGAAGCCTGATTTCCCAACAGTCGCAACGGCATTGACGTGTCTGAATCCACGGCAATGCCGTCTGTCATTTCAGTTCCGGCCACAGACACGCTTTGCATCACCCGACCGGCCAACACCCCACCTGCCATGCCCCACACCCAGCCCCTTCTGTGCGACAGCCATTGCCATCTGGCCCATCCGGCCCTGTTGCAACGCTTGCCCGAAGTATTGGCCGAAGCCCGAGCTGCCGGTGTCGGCCATTTTCTGGTACCGGCCACCGGTGCCGGTGACTGGGCTGCCGTGTGCACACTGGCAGCACAACCCGAAATCACCATTGCACTGGGCATTCATCCGTGGCAGGCTGCCGAACATCATGCGCATCACCTAGCACAACTGGAAACCCTGCTGCGGCAGCAGCCCACCGCCTGGATCGGGGAAATCGGCCTCGATTTTTATCCGCCGCGCCAACAACATGCGCCCGCACAACAACACTGGTTTCGGGCACAACTGATACTGGCGCAAGATCTGCAACGGCCCGTCATCATCCACAGCCTGAAAGCTGGCGCCACCACCCTGGCCGCCATCCGCGAAACCGGTTTCCAGTACGGCGGCTTGGCGCACGCTTTTTCAGGCAGCCTGGAAGAAGCACGCTTGTGGCTGAAACTGGGTTTTAAAATCGGCATTGGCAGCCTGCTGCTCAATCCGCGGGCACGAAAAATCCGCCATGTGGCAGCCAATCTGGCCTTGACGGATCTGGTGCTGGAAACCGATGCCCCCTACGGTCAGGGCCCGGCCTTGCACAACCATCCGCAAAACACCCGCCACGTGGCCGAAGCCGTGGCCCAACTGCACCACACCGACTGGCAACAGGTAGCCGCCATCACCCGGCACACGCTGCAACAATTGCAACCGAACAAGGTTTGAGCAGTGCCGTATTGAATCAAAAACAAAGCCTTAATATAGTGTAGTCACAATACCTTCAGCCACATCGCAATAATCCGGATTTCCATTGTCGCCGCAAACGAAGTCAGTTTCTTTAGCATAACGCGCGGCAGCACCCCACCGACACTTGAAATCCAAAAGTGGTTCTCCGCCAAATGACGGAACGGTACAGGTAGCGGTCAAAAGACAGTTGCTCCTTACGGTTGGCCTTTGGCGGGATAACGGCATCCATCCCCAGTAAAGCCACTCCATGTCTGTTTCTCCCGCAAGGATCAGCATCAGATTCGTCCAAATACTTTTGTTGCACCAACAAATAAAACGGCAGTGGGTTTTGCTCGGATTCTGGCTGATGAATCTGCCGCACTCCGAGTCTTAAATACCGGAAGAGGTTGTAATGCAGTCCTGTTTCTTTATCGCAGTACTGGTTTTGCAAACACAGTGGCTGAAATCTTTGCAAAATCCCAAAATGTGTTCCCAGGGTCTGTTGACAATTAACGCAACGGCGGTGTTTTTGGTCAAAAATCCCCGTCTGCGGCGTTGAAAATGCGCGCAAGGTATTCAACCTTGCTGCGCTTTTGGCCTGGCATCCGCGGTTTTTGCCTCAAAAAACCGCCTCGCCGGTCAATTGTCAACAGACCCTAGAGACAGACTTCTTCTTTCAGGCAGCCCCAGCCACCGTAGCCGTCCAACCAAAGATCATTGTCTTACGGAACCAAAATCGGGGTAATGGCAGCAGCCATGATGACGGAACCCGCCAAATCAGGACGCGGATTTGACAGCACATAAGCATACTGTTAAATTGCGCGATTTTTGGTTAAGGAAGGCTTAGCGGGCAATGACAGCAGTTGATTATATGGTGAATCTGGTGCTCAGCGGTATTCTGATCGTGGGCGCTTACCAGTTTTATTTTTTTACCCAGCGCCATCCGTTGCAACCGGCCCGGGAGTTTTATTCTGCGTTTGACGAGAAAATTCCGTTTGTACCGTGGTGGTCTTGGATTTACAGCTTTCTGTATTATCCCGCCATTCTGTATCTCAACTGGGTGGTAACCGATGCGCGCCAGTTTACCATGCTGGCTTTCAGTTTTTTGATGCTGCTGTTTATGCAAATGCTGTTTTTCTGGCTGTTTCCGGTATCCACGCCAGCGCATTGGCGCAGCATCAACACCGGTCAAACGGCTTCAGAACGGTTTTTATTATTGGTACAGAAGTTCGACCAGTCCAGCAACTGTTTTCCCAGTATGCACGTTTCGGTGGCCATGCTCACGGCGTTACATGCGTTGCCAAGTTTGGGGACCGCGGTTTATGCGTTTCCGATTTTGATTGCCTTGTCTTGCCTGTTTACCAAACAGCATTATTTCATTGACCTGCCGGCTGGTGCGCTATTGGGTTGGCTGGCCTACCGCCTGTATGTGTTCCTGATCGTCTGAAATTCGTCCGCATCAGCCCAACAGTGTTGCCAACCCAGGCTGCACAAAGGGTCATTCCCAGGATCTGTTAACAATGCTCGCAACCCAAACACCATCGTGGTGGTCCCATAGACGTTCGACGCAAAAGACGCATCCGTTTTCCGCCCGCATGACAACCTTCTTGCATTCTTTCAGGCAGCAAAAGAAGTGTTCAATCCAATGCCGCCATTGATACATGGCCTGATCATGGTCACGCTGTCGTGACCGTTTGACTTTGAGCGAAATTCTCACTTTACGGCCTCTGGCGTTCAACTCCCCAATCAACCAGTCGGCATCAAATGCCTTGCCTGCCAGCAAGGCACCGAATTCCTGGTTTTAATCAATGGCACAACACCTCAGCCATCAATGAAAAAACCCTCCGGCCATCGCCGGAGGGTTGTCATGTGTTTTGGTGCCCAGGAGAAGACTCGAACTTCCACACCCTTGCGGGCGCTAGGACCTGAACCTAG
>JBHAET010000207.1:0-12750 GCA_041855705.1 Neisseriaceae bacterium | reverse complement strand
CCGCTGCTGGAAATCCGGCTGGGCGCCGAAGCCCTGCAAACCCGCCTGCCCATGGGTGCCGGCGGCCTGATCGGTCAACTGGCCGCCCAGCCGTTAAGCCATGTGCTGGGTGTTTCAGGCAGCCTGTTACTGGTACTGGTCTTGCTGCTGGTCGGCAGCTCATTGCTGTTGCAAGTATCTTGGTTGACGCTGGTCGAACAGGCCGGCGCCGGACTGGAATGGCTGTGGTTTCGCCTGATCCGCAAACCGCAGCGTTACATCCGCGATCTGCCGAATGCCAAAATGACCCGGCGCATGGTGAAACAGGCGCAGGCGATTACCGCCGCCGATCCCGAACCGGTGGCCGGCACCAGCAGCAACCGCAAACCGCTGCCGGTGCGCACCAGCCAGCCGGCGGTCCAACGCGATCTGTTTGATGCCGCTGCCAACACCGGTGGCGAAACCGGCGACCACGCCGCCGGCCTGATCCGCCTGCCCGAACTCAATCTGCTGGCCCCGCCGCCGCAACAGCAAACGCCGGCCGATCCGGAAGCCCTGCAACGCACGGCCGAGCGCATTGAGGCCAAGCTCAAGGAATTCGGCGTCAGCGTGGAAGTGGTCAGCGCCACCGCCGGTCCGGTGATCACCCGTTACGAAATCGAACCGGCCCAAGGGGTCAAGGGCAGCCAGATTGTCAACTTAAACAAAGACCTGGCCCGCTCGCTGTCGCTGCAAAGCGTGCGCGTGGTGGAAACCATTGCCGGCAAATCCAGCATGGGCATTGAGTTGCCCAATGAACAGCGCCAAAACGTGCTGCTGTCGGAAATCCTGTCGGCCAATGCCTTCCAGCAATCGGCCGGCAAACTCACCGTTGCCCTGGGCAAAGACATTGCCGGCCTGCCGGTGGTGGCGCATCTGGACAAAATGCCGCACCTGCTGGTGGCCGGCACCACCGGCTCCGGCAAATCGGTGGGGGTCAACGGCATGATTGTGTCGATTCTCTACAAGGCCCAGCCGGACGAAGTGCGCTTCATCATGGTGGACCCAAAAATGCTGGAACTGTCGGTTTACGACGGCATCCCGCACTTGCTGGCACCGGTGGTGACCGACATGCAGCAGGCCGCCCAGGCCCTCAACTGGTGTGTGGCGGAAATGGAAAAACGCTACCGCCTGATGTCGCACGCCGGCGTGCGCAACATCATCGGCTTCAATGACAAGGTACTCGCCGCCCGAAGCGAAGGCAAACCCTTGGTCAATCCGTTCAGCCTCAACCCGGATGAACCGGAGCCCCTGGACAAACTGCCCTACATCGTGGTGGTGATTGACGAATTGGCCGACCTGATGATGGTGGCCGGCAAACAGGTGGAGCAGCAAATCGCCCGCCTGGCCCAAAAAGCACGGGCAGCCGGCATCCACCTGATTCTGGCCACCCAGCGCCCCAGCGTGGACGTGATTACCGGCCTGATCAAGGCCAACATCCCCACCCGCCTGTCGTTTCAGGTCTCCAGCAAAATCGACAGCCGCACCATTCTCGACCAGATCGGTGCCGAAAGCCTGCTGGGCAAGGGCGACATGCTGTTTTTGCCGCCCGGCCAGGCCGACCCGACCCGCCTGCACGGCGCATTTGTTGCCGACGAAGAAGTACACCGCATTGTCGGTTTTCTCAAGCGCCAGGCACCGCCGCAATACATCGACGGCCTGCTCACCGGCGAAGCCGCCCAGGAAACCGGCAATCTGGTCAACCCGAATGCCGGCAGTGACGAACTGTTTGATCAGGCGGTGGCGTTTGTGCTCGACAGCCGCAAAACCTCGATTTCCTCACTGCAACGCCATCTGCGCATCGGCTACAACCGTGCCGCCAATCTGATGGAAGCCCTGGAAACCGCCGGCGTGGTGTCGGCCGCCGACCTGGGTGGCAGCCGACGCATCCTGGCCAACAAAGACAATCTGTAGGCCTGCCATGTCCCATCATTTTTTGCCCGAACCACCCCCGGCACCGGCACAGACCGGCGTGCTGCTGATCAACCTCGGCACCCCGGCCGCCCCCACTGCCGCCGCCGTGAAGCCCTATTTGCGCCAATTCCTGTCCGACCGGCGGGTGGTGGAACTGCCGCAACTGGCCTGGCAAATCCTGTTGCGCTGTGTGATTTTGCCACTGCGCAGCGGCAAAAGCGCCCATGCCTACGCCCAAATCTGGCAGCAGGACGGCTCGCCGCTGTACCGGCACACTGCCGCGCTGAGTACGGCACTGGCTGAAGTGCTGCAACAGGCCGGCATTCCGGTGGCAACCGCCTTTGCCATGAGTTACGGCCACCCCTCGGTGGCCGAGGTAATGGCCGCACTCAAGCGCCAAGGCGTCAACCGGCTGCTGGTCATCCCCCTCTACCCGCAATATGCCGCTTCGGCCGGCGGTGCGGCGCTGGACAAGGTCTGGCAAGTGCTGCTGCGCCAACGCAACATGATGTGCGTGCGCAGCATCAGCCGCTATTATGACGATCCCGGCTACATCAGCGCCCTGGCCGCCAGCGTACGCCGCCATTGGCAACAGCACGGCCGGGGCGACAAACTGCTGCTCAGCTTTCACGGCATCCCGCAGGCGCAGCACGATGCCGGCGATCCCTATCCCGACGAATGCCAACGCACCGCGGCCCTGTTGGCCCAGGCACTGGACATCACCGCAAACGACTGGCAACTGTCGTTTCAAAGCCAGTTTGGCAAGGCCCGCTGGATCGGCCCCAGCACCCAAGCCCTGCTGCAACAGCTGCCGCAGCAAGGCGTGCGCAAACTCGATGTGCTCTGTCCCGGCTTTGCCGCCGACTGCCTGGAAACCCTGGAAGAGATTGCCATGCAAGGCCGCGACGATTTTCATGCCGCCGGCGGCCAGCAATACCACTACATCCCCTGCCTCAACAGCGACCCGCAATGGGTCCACGCCCTGAGTCGCCTGGTGCAGCAGCATCTGGCCGGCTGGCTGTCATGCGATCCTTGACACCATGCATTGAATGAAATCCATCAGCAACCCGTACCGAGCAATATATCCGCTACTGCCTGTTGCCCATCAACCAATATCAAAGCCCTTGATTGGCAACAATCATATTAAGGATGTGTCATGGCTGTAAACAATCTGGCTGATCGCTGCAATTGGTCATTGTTGCGTATTTTTTGTGCCATTGTGCAAGAAGGCAGCCTGAATCGTGCAGCCATCCGTCTGAATCTAACCCAGTCTGCGGTCAGCCAAAATTTGAAAAAACTGGAAGAACAACTGGATGAGCAGCTCTTGGTGCGCGGTAAAAACGGACTGCGCCTGACCAATGCCGGCCAGCTTATTTTTGAAAGTGCCAGTCGAATTTATGCTGA
This sequence comes from Neisseriaceae bacterium, assembly GCA_041855705.1. GTDB lineage: Bacteria > Pseudomonadota > Gammaproteobacteria > Burkholderiales > Neisseriaceae > JALJZY01. Next base: position 9,414 of record JBHAET010000207.1, on the reverse strand, counting down.
ATTGGCCGGTCTGGGCGAGCAGATACGCCAACAGCACAGTGAAACTCGGGGTACCATCAAGTTATTGGTACTCAGCCGTATTCAATCCCGCCGTTTCGATCAACTGCTGTATGATTTTCACTGCCAATATCCATTGACCGATTTTCAAATTGATGTGATGCGCAGCAGCGAGATTCACAAATTGCTGTTACAAAAAGTACCTGCGTTGGGCATCTGCCTGAGCGAGCGTCGGTATGCCAAGCTGGAATACCGACAAATGATCGCACAGAAATATGCCTTGTTCTGCGGTCGCCGACATCCTCTGTTTTCAGCCGATGTCGGCGATGTGGATGACATTCGCAATCAGGGACTGGTGCTTTTTCAGAGCGACCAGCTTGAGCATTTGCAATCACCGCTCACCGAATTCGGTGAAAATATTCTGAGACATAATCACATTCTGGCCAGCACCAACAATCTGGATGAAATGATGCGGCTGATCGAGGCGGGGATTGGCATTGGCTGTTTGCCCAAACATATTGTCGATGCAACCGGCAATCCCGATTATTTTCGCCAGCTGCCTCCGTTCCCACACATTTGCACCATTCCCATCTATTTGGTCTGGCACCAGGACCGTGTTTTCACGCCACTGGAACAATACTTTATTTATGCCCTTCAACAACGCTTTTGCAATGATGATCAATAAACAATCAGCTTGAGGGCTAGGTCGCGTAGTCAGAAAGCGTTGCGGCGGTATTTTGGGTCAAAAATCCCCGTCTGCGGCGTTCAAAATGCGCACAAGGTGTCCAACCTTGCTGCGCTTTTTGCCTAGGGTCTGTTGACAATTAACGCAACGGCGGTGTTTTTGGTCAAAAATCCCCGTCTGCGGCGTTAAAAATGCTCGCAAGGTGTTCAACCTTGCTGCACTTTTTGCCTGGCATCCGCGGATTTTTGCCTCAAAAAACCGCTTCGCCGGTCAATTGTCAACAAACCCTAGCATCCGTGGTTTTTGCCTCGAAAAACCGCTTCACCGGTCAATTGTCAACAGACCCTAGAGCATGACCGATGCCCAAATCGGTACCCGCATCTGATTTTTACCCAAACGAGTTCTTTGCAGCACATCTCTCCTTCTCAACTCCAGAAATCTTTGCCAACCCCTTTTTTGATTTGTATTTCATCAAGACTGTCTTGATTTTAATGTGATAAATCGATTGACATATTTTAATTTATTTCAAATTAAATCAATTGGTTATTCAATATATAAATCATCCGAGACATATTAGTTTTACTTAAGTAGTGTTTCACAATATATCGTTTGTCCATGCCCGGCAATTTCTTTTAAGGTATCGGCTCAAGCGCGTGTGTCTGTGTTCCGGCATGCCCCATCTGTGCAATATACACACCCGTAAAATTCGCCACCTCTACCACAAAGGGATTGTCATGAAAACAAAAAAACAAGCCCGTCGTGCCGCCGCAGCGGCATTCATGGGCACCACCATCGAATTTTATGATTTCTACGTCTACGCCACCGCCGCAGCTCTTGCGCTGGGACATGTATTCTTTCCGGCAACCGATCCGGTTACCGGAACGCTGGCTGCATTCGGCACATTTGCCGTGGGTTTTATTGCCCGGCCATTGGCTGGGGTGGTATTCGGCCATTTGGGTGACCGCATGGGCCGTAAAAAAATGCTGATTTTCACCATGGTGCTGATGGGGGTAGCCACCACCGGCATCGGCCTGATTCCAAGTTATGAGTCCATTGGCATTGCTGCTCCCCTGCTGTTGATATTTTTCCGTTTCCTGCAAGGTATTTCGGTTGGCGGTGAGTGGGGTGGTGCGGTATTGATGGCCAGTGAACATGCGCCAGAAGGCCGGAAAACGTTTTTTGCCTCGTTTGCCCAACTGGGCAGCCCGGCCGGACTGATACTCTGCATTCTGGCGTTCCGTTCCGTCAGCGGCTTGGATCAGGAAGCATTTTATGCCTGGGGCTGGCGTATTCCCTTTCTCATCAGTGCGCTGCTGATGTTAGTGGGTTTTGCCATTCGCATTGGCGTGGAAGAATCTCCTGAATTTGAACAGGTCAAAGAGCAAAAACAAATGCTGGAGCATCCTGTTAAAGAAGTCTTCAAGCATTATTGGCCGCAAATCATTTTTGCCGCCTTATCCGTTACCATCGGCAGTGCCGGTTTCTTTTTCACCAATACCTTCATGATCAGCTACGTCACCCAATACCAGGGCATTTCGCGAGAAACCATTCTGGACGCATTGTTTCTGGTCACGGTGTTTCAGTTTCTGTCACAACCACTGGCCGCCTGGATTGGCGAAAAAATGGGGGCATATCGCTTTCTCAGCATCACGGCACTGGTATGCGTACTGATGCCTTACCAAATGTTTTGGTTGGTTGAGACCAAAGACATCGTGTTCATCACCATCGGCATCACCCTGACAGTCATCAGTCTCTCGGCACTGTATGCTGTGGTTGCCGGTTATATGGCCGAGGCCTTTCCAGCCAATCTGCGTTACTCTGGCATTTCCATTGCCTACCAATTGGCCGCCGCGGTGGCCGGCGGAACCACTCCGCTGATCGGTACCATGCTGGCCAAACATTATTCCGGCCAGTGGATGCCATTGGCACTGATGTTTAGCTTCCTGTCGTTGATGTCACTGGTGGGTGTCATTGGCGTACACCGCTTCAAACAACGCAAGCAAAGCAAACAACTGGTTACAGCCTAAGCGAGAGGAACAACTCATGAATTCGACATCTCTGAAAAACCGCACCAGTGCGGCGGAATGGCAAGCACGCTGTGATTTGGCTGCACTGTATCGGCTGATTGCATATTACCGAATGACTGATTTGATCGATACCCACATTACTTGCCGGGTACCCGGCGAGCCGCAACATTTTCTGATCAATCGTTATGGCGTGGCCTTCGAAAAAATGAGGGCATCGGATTTGGTCAAAATCGATCACGACGGCAAAATCGTGGCGGATTACGACTCCGGGAAAAACGTCAATGTGGCCGGTTTTGTCATTCATTCGGCGATTCATGCGGCCCGGCCCGATGTCAACTGCATCATCCATACCCATACGGCCGACGGTATTGCCGTATCGGCGCAGCAACACGGCCTTTTGCCCATCAGCCAGCATGCACTGAAATTTTATGGCCGGCTGGCCTATCATGAATACGAGGGCATTGCCCTGTCATTGTCAGAGCGTGAACGCCTGGTAGCGGATTTGGGTAATTTCCGGGCCATGATCCTGCGCAATCACGGCCTGCTGGCTGCGGGAGAAAGCATTGCGCGCGCCTTCCATGAAATCTATTTTCTGGAGCGTGCCTGCCAGGCGCAAATCAAAGCCTTGAGCGGCGGAAGCGCGGCTCTGCATCTGCCGGCCACCAATGTATGCCAACACACGGCCCAACAATTTGATCGGGAAGGAATTGAAGAAATCATTGCCAATGCCTGGCAAGCGGCACTGTCATTGATTGAAACGCAACAGCAGGATTACTGCTCATGATTTTGCTCACCTCCTCCAAACCTTATGCGCAAGAAATGCTGGAACAGGCCTTCCGCGCTTATGCGCCGCCCGACAGTTTTTGCCTGTCCAATACCCCGCAAGCGGCACACGCAGATGTTGCGGTTTGCTGGTTTCCCGATGCAGGCTACCTGAACAGTCTGCCCAAGCTGCGCCTGATCCACTCCATGGGCGCAGGAGTGGATCACATCGGGACAGAATTGCTTTCAGGCAGCCTGCCCGTATGCCGCGTGGTCGATATGAGCCACCAACAAGGCATGCTGGAATATGTACTGTGGGCCATTCTGTATTACCAGCGACATTTTGACGACGCCCTTCACCATCAGGCACGGGGTGAATGGAAACAATACCCTTGCCGTACGGCAGCACAGATGCGCATTGGCATCTTGGGTTTGGGGCAAATGGGGGCTTATGTTGCCGAGGGTTTGGCACGCCTAGGCTATCCGGTCGGCGGTTGGTCGCGCCGCCCGAAACAACTGCAAGCGGTACGTACTTATTGCGGTGCCGACGGTTTGAATCAACTGCTCGGATGCAGCGATGTTCTGGTTAATCTGCTGCCGTTGACCCGGCACACCCAAAACATACTCAACCGTGATTTGTTTCAAAAACTGCCCACCGGCGCCGCCTTGGTTCAATGCGGCCGGGGCGGCCATCTGAACACGGCAGATCTGCTCTGGGCCCTGGCAAACGGCAAACTGCGCGGTGCCGTATTGGATGTCTTTGAAAACGAACCCTTACCACCCGGCGATCCGCTTTGGCGCACACCAGGATTGGTTTTGACCCCGCACACCGCATCGCATGCACCGCTGGATGTGGTGGTGGCTCAGGTTCTCGACAATGCGGCACGCTTGCGCCATCGCCTTCCGCTCTTGAACGAAATCGACAAACAGCAGGGATATTGACTATGTTTCACATCAATCGTCAACGTTTATGGCAAAGCCTGATGGACATGGCGGCCATCGGCCCCGGCAAACACGGCGGCAGTTCACGCCTGGCCTTGAGCGAAGAAGACATCGCCGGCCGCCAGCTGTTGCAGCAATGGGGGCGCGACATTGGCTTGGAGGCACACACCGATGCGGCAGGTAATCTGTTCCTGCGCAAACAGGGACGTGACAGCCAACGGCCGCCCATTGTCATGGGCAGCCATCTGGATACCCAGCCACAAGGCGGGCGTTTTGACGGTGTATACGGCGTACTGGCGGGACTGGAGGTATTGCGCTGTTTGCACGAGCAACAGATGGAAACGGTTCATCCTTTCGAACTGGCCGTCTGGACCAATGAAGAAGGCGCCCGTTTCATCCCTGCCATGATGGGCTCTGCCACATTTTGCGGCAATATGTCGCTGGCAGACATGCATGCCGCAACCGATCGCAACGGCATCAGTGTCGGCGAGGCACTGCGCCACAGCGGGCAACTGGGCAAACTGCCATTGCAACGGCCATTTGCAGCCTATTATGAAGCACACATCGAGCAAGGCCCGGTATTGGAAGCGGCCGGTAACAGCATTGGCATCGTCCGTGGCAGTCAAGGGATTTTATGGCTGGATGCCCAGGTTTCGGGCTGTGCTGCACACGCGGGCACCACCCCCATGACCATGCGACGCGACAGTCTGTTGGGGGTTGCCGAAACCATGACCGCACTGGAAGAAAAAGTATTGCAGCAATTTTCACCCGGCATGGTTACCTTTGGCGAACTGGACATTGCAGCTGCCTCACGCAACACCATTCCGGGCCACATCCATTTCAGCATCGACTTCCGGCATACAGATGCCACCCTTCTCAACGAAATGGCACAAACCGCCGATGCCTTATTGCAGCAGACCGCACAAAGGCGTGGCCTGCAGTATTCTCTGCATCGTAACTGGTATAGCCCGCCGGTACCCTTTGATCCGGGCCTGACCGAAACCGTCCGGCAAGCCGCCGCCGCTTTGGGTTTGGCTGCCCAAGATATTGTCAGCGGTGCCGGACATGATGCCGTATTGCTTGCCGCACATTGTCCCACTGCCATGATCTTCATCCCTTGCGAGGGTGGTCTGAGCCATAATGAGGCAGAGAACATCGACCCAACCGATGCCGGCGACGGTGCCGATGTATTGCTCAACGCCGTCTTAACCGCAGATCAGCAATTATCTGGACACACAAGCAATCCATAACCAACAACACCGTGGGTTGAAGGCCGAGCATGGGTACTCTCGTCCGGCAAAGCAATATCGTGGATCCGATTAAATTTCGATACCCGGCAACCAGCCTTAAGCCATACGCCCGTATGACAAACCATGGCAACGCCGTAGCGGAAATCAAACCAATGAACCATCCCGCAACCGTTTCCGGACACGGACCCCATCAATCCGGCCAATCAACCGACAGATTTCGGTGTGTTACCCGACACACCCCAATCGAATCAGACCCACCGCAAGAGGTAGAAAATGCAGATTTTTTTTCATCCCAAACAATTGCTTCACCGACCGCAAACATACTTCTCACGCGGGAAAATGCGTGATCCGCAGGAAAAACCCGAACGCATGCAGGCAATTCTGTCGGCACTGGAACACGCCGGCCATCCGGTGACCGAACCTGCCGACTTCGGCAGCAGCCATTTGTATAAAGTGCATACAGCGGGCTTTATCGAATTCCTGAAAACCGCTTATCAGCAATGGCATGAATTACCGGAAGACTGGGGCGAGGAAGTAATGTCCAATGTCTTCATCCGCGACAACCGCGAACTGGGCATCTTGGCCCAAGCCGCCAAATACATTGCCGATGGCAGCGCCCCGATTGGGCGACATACCTGGGAATCGGCCTATTGGTCGGCGCAAACCGCTCTGGCCGGTGCCAATAGCCTGATGCAGGGCAACAGCTGTGCCTTGAGCCTGACACGTCCCGCCGGACACCACGCACGTGCCGATGCTGCTGGCGGTTTTTGCTACCTGAACAATGCTGCTATTGCGGCAGAGTACCTGCAACCGCGTTTTCCGCGCATTGCCATTATCGATACCGACATGCATCACGGCCAAGGCATACAGGAAATTTTTTATCAGCGCAGCGATATTCTGTACACCTCGGTCCATGGCGACCCCGTCAATTTTTACCCTGTGGTGGCCGGCTTTGCCGATGAACAGGGCAGCGGCAACGGTATTGGTTTTAACCGCAATTTCCCGCTGCGCCATGGCGCATCGGAGGCAGAATGGTTGGCCGCTGTGACACAGGCGCTCGATTGCGTGCGGCAGTTTCGCCCTGATGTCATCATTCATGCCTTTGGTTTCGATGTTTACCGGCATGACCCGCAATCCCAATGCAAGGTTGACAGCCCCGCCTTCACCCGTTTGGCAAGCTTGCTGAAAAACATGAACTGCCCGCAGCTCCATCTTCTGGAAGGGGGCTATTGCATTGAAGCACTGGGTGTCAATATGTTGGCGTTCATGCGTGGTTTGACGGAATGATTTTTTCGGCCGCCGTCATCCAACAGCCGATGGGAGAGAAGAGACAGACACGCACAGACAAAACATGGTCCACGCCCTTTACAAATCAAGTCGGGATGGCCGGCGTGTCAAACGGTATGGGCCGCTTCCAAACCGCCCTCGGCCAGGCCGGCCGCAAAACCACTCAGTGCAAAAGAACGCAGATTATCTGCTTCCAGACGGGTCAGGCACACCAGTTCGTCGCCTGAGGCCGCACCCGGATTGCGCTGGTAAAAATAGCGCGCTTCCGGATTGCGTTGCTGCGGCGCGCTGTGCCATTCGGCTTTCAGGTAGCCTTGGGTTTCGGCATAACGCACCAAACCACTGTCGGGATGGTAGGCATCGCCAAAACAGGCGCGGGCCAGGCTGTCGAGCAAGGCTTGTGTTGCCGGCGGCGTGGGGTGGCGCCGGTTGGGGTGGTAGCTGCGGCTGAACACATTGAGATAACGGTAGGTGCGGTCGCCCTTGACAATCAGCAGCCAATACAGCGGCACATCCGGCTGCTGTGCCTTGATGCGGCCGACCAGCCGGCACCAGGCCAGCGGCAGGGTCTGGCTGCCCCAATAGCGGTGATCAATGATGGTGTCGCCGGAAAACACCGCCCGCACCGTTTGTGCCTGATGGCGGTGGGTCAGCACCTTGAGGGTGGAAAAACCGCGCAACACCCCGGTGCCGTCTTCCAGCAGCAGCACATAATCCTTGGCAGCCAGGTCACGCTCAAACTGCCGCGCCGAGGTGCCGCCGTAATAACGGCCATACAGCGCAAACATGGCCTTACGCAACGGTTCGGACAATGCGGCAACGGTCACGGTGCGGGTGTGCAAAGTATCCACGGTTCAACTGTGTTTCTGGATGAATTCGATTTTGTAGCCATCGGGATCTTCCACAAAAGCAATCACCGTGCTGCCGTGCTGCATCGGCCCTGCCTCGCGGGTAACCTTGCCGCCCCGGGTGCGAACCGCATCGCAGGCAGCCGCCGCATCGTCCACTTCCACCGCGATGTGGCCGTAGCCATTACCCAAATCATAAGCCGCCGTATCCCAGTTGTGGGTCAATTCCAGCACCGTGCTGTCCGCCTCCTCGCCATAGCCGACAAATGCCAGGGTAAAGCGGCCGCCGGGATAATCTTGGCGCCGCAGCAGACGCATGCCCAAAACGTCTTGATAAAATGCCAGCGAGCGATCCAGATTGCCAACCCGCAACATGGTGTGCAACAGTCTCATTTGATGTTCCTTTCTGCAGCCGTCCAATGGACGGATCGTGATGGATGGACACAGCCCCCAAACCGGCAGGTGGCCGGGCCGTTCAATAACATTCCCAGTTGTAGAGCACCTTGGAAAAATCGCGGCGGCGCAAATCGTCGGGGTGGATAAAGAAATGACACACGCCCAAATCGCCCCACATTATGCCGTTTGCTTCGTCGCTGTCCAGTTGCAGTAACAGCACATAATCGCGGTACGGGCTGTTTTTCACACAGCGGAGATTGCCTTGCACATGGTGGGCATAGCCGCCAAGGCGGTGGCCTTCGCCGTTCGCCACTTCAAAATAAGCATCCGTAAAATCATCCTCCAGCACATCACACCAGTTGTCGGCATTGGCATCGGGCACGCCATTGCCACAAAAATGCAGGCCGGACTCCTCCAGTGTGGTGAGCTGCTCGCCCACGGTAAAGCGCATGGCGCACGGATGGTCAAACGGCATGTGCGGCCCCGGTTTGGTCAACCAGCCGCCCAGTTTTTGCAGCCAGGTGGCGGGTTTGGGTTTAACCGGTGGTGCGGACACAAAAGCAAAATCCGCAACCACGGCGGCCGGATCGGTGCAAACCTCGGGATAATAGCGCACCCGGAAATAATCCTGCCGGTCCGGGTACTTGTCCTCTAATCCCCACAGATGTTTGCGCGAGTCGAAAGGCGAAATGAAAAATTGCAAGATGCCCTGGCGGGGAAAATCCGGCAGCGGCGGCACGTCGGCGAAATTGATTTGCGCCAGCAGATACAGCGGGCGTCCTTGCACATCCTGCGGATAATCTGTGCCTTTGGGCAAATAAGGCCAGCCGCCGAGTTTGCTTTGCCACAGCGTAAGCGTGTCGCAAGGCGTCAGCGTGATGTCGACACAGGGCTTGAGCGTGGCCAGAATGCTGTCGCGATACGGGGCAAAAACCGGATGGTCGGGCAAACGCTGGTGCATGACATAACTCCAGGCAGGTTTGACAGCGGGTTTGGCCGGTGCGATCGCCCAATCCGGCACCAAACCGCAAGCTCAGCCCAAGGCAAACAATTCATGACCGTGCCGGCGCAGCCAATGTTTGGCGGCATCGGCATCGGGTGTGTGCCGGTGCACCAGTGCCCAAAAATCGCGGCTGTGGTTGGGATGGGGCAGATGGCACAATTCGTGCACACAAACATAGTCGCGCACCCACGGGGGCGCGCCGATCAGCCGCCAGTTG
>JBHAET010000206.1:0-2737 GCA_041855705.1 Neisseriaceae bacterium | reverse complement strand
CACGGCGCCACAGGTGGCAGCGTACGGAAATGCACTGCGCCTTGCAATTGCACCAAGGCTTGCGGATCGCCATCGATGTGTCCGAGACAAACCAGCCCGGTCGCCGCTTCGCCGTGATCCCGATAAAACAAGGCGAGATTGCCCCAGGGCGCGTAATAGGCGACATCGCCGCGTTTGGCGTCGTGGCGGGCAGGTGTATCGGCAATGTCCAGTGCCCGCGGCAGATAGGCAATTTTTTCCTTGCCGGCATAATCTTCCATGCTGAGGGTCAGCGGCAGCAGGGCGTAAAAATCGCGGGCAGCGGCATGATCGGCGAGGGTGATGGTGAATGTGGCGGAGGACGAAACGGCTTCGATGCGGCGGTTCATGGGTGCTCTTTCGGACAAACTGTGCTCATTCAGGATTGTGGCACGATTTCCATCGTGGCCGATCGGGCGTTTGGGCCAATCATGTGCGCCATGTAGCGGCTTGAGGCGTATTTTTCCCGGTAAGCCTGGTCGATTTTGGCATTCAGCGCCTCGTCATCCACGGCAACAAAGCGAACGCCGAATACCTGACCGACAGCGTGAATTTGCCCGCACTGCTGTTGCAGCGCCGCCTGATACCAGCTTGAGCGCCGCCCGCTGTACGCGCGGACAAACAGGCGGCCATCCACCGCCACTTCCCATATCCATGTGGGTGTGCCGGGTGTTTTTCCGTCAGCACGAAAAGGGGCAATCTTCAAATCATCGGCATCGTTGATGCGTTTCAGGGTCTGGGGATCCCAGCTCATAATTAATTGTCTCTCCATACAAATCATTAGTGTTGCAATGGCCTTGCGTGGTTTAGATGCAAGGCCGCTCAGCTTTGCAAGCGGTGGACAAACTGTTTTTGGTAATCCGCCAAGCGGCTGCTGCTTGCGTTTTCAAACACCAGCGGCGGCAGCCAGACCATGCCTGCATGCAGGGCGCTGGCGCGCATGGGCAGAAACACGTCTTCCAGTTTCACGCCAATGCGCCCGGATGCGCCATAGGTGGTGCTGCCGCCGGCTGCGGTGGACACAATCAGCATTTCCTTGCCTTTCCACAAATCCGGCCCGACGCTGCCCCAGGTGTCGTTCAGGTAGGCTTTCATCATCGGGGTGATATTGAACCAGTGGGTGGGAAAGAGAAAAACGATGCGCCGGTGTTCACGGGTGATGCGGCGCTCTTCTTCGCCCTTGATGGCGCGGGTGTCAAAGCCGTAGATGCTTTCCAGATTGCGCACGGTTACATTCGCCATACCTTCGGCGGCTTGCCGCAAGCCTTTGGTCAGCACGGAACGTTCCGGGTAAGGGTGCGAGGCAATCAGCAGGGTTTGGATGTTGGCCGCCCCCGCGCCGGGTGCGCCCGCGGCTTGCCCGGCGGATGGAGTGGCTGCCGGGCGCTTGCCACTGTCTTGCGCGCCAGCCACTGCGGCCAGCAGTGGCAGCGATGCCGCCAAGCCAACGCCCGTTTTGAGCAGCCTGCGCCGTTCCAAGTCAGTAGCAAATGACACTTGCCTTGCCTGAGTTCGATCATGAGGATTCATGGTGGCGTTCCTTCCCGCAATGAATAAAACTGATTAATGAATGGAAAAAGCGCCATCGACCAACAGGGCGTGACCATCAACAAAGCTTGCCTGCGGGCTGCAAAGCCACAGCACGGCATTTGCAATTTCTTCTGGTTTGCCAAGACGGCCCGCCGTTCAGGTCAAGCCCATAACGGCGAGCTTGCAGGCTATACCAGCGCCCCTCGGAAAATCCATTGTTTTTCCATGTCAGGCCTCTTGCGCCCCCCAAATTCATCGGTGATTACTTCAAATTCTCAGCAAAAAACTGCTCGAATTTGTCAAACGGAATTTTGCCCGCCTGATTGTCGTACAAATCCACATGGCTTGCGCCGGGCACGATATACAGCTCTTTGTTTTTACTGCCCAAGGCTTTGAAGGCGTCTTCTGAAAAATACCGGGAATGGGCTTTTTCGCCATGCACCACCAGCGCGGGGGCGCGCAGTTCGGCGGCGCGTTGCAGAAGGGGCATATTGATAAAGGACAGCAGGTTATTGGTATTCCAGGCGCTGTTGGAATTGACCGAACGGGGGTGGAAACCGCGCGGGGTTTTGTAAAAGTTGCTGTATTCGCGCACAAATTGCGGCGTATCCGCATTTAAGGCTGACGGTGGCGGCAAATGCGCGGCGGCGTCGCCGAGGGTGGCGTACTGTTGCTGTGCCGAATGCCAGCGGCTGTCGGCGGCTTGCTGCTTCATGGTGTAGCGGGCTTGGGTATCGGTGCTGTCGTTATAGCCTTGCGCCATCACGCGGGTCATGTCGTACATGGTGCTGGTGGCCACGGCCTTGATGCGGGGATCGGCCACGGCGGCATTGAGCGCGAAGCCGCCCCAGCCGCACACGCCGAGAATGCCGATGCGATCTCGGAGCACCTCGGGCAACAGCCCCAGAAAGTCCACGGCGGCGGAAAAGTCTTCGGTGTTGATGTCGGGCGAAGCGGTGTTGCGCGGCAGGCCGCCGCTTTCGCCGGTGTAAGACGGGTCAAACGCCAAAGTCACAAAGCCGCGTTCGGCCAGGGTTTGCGCGTACAGGCCGCTCGATTGCTCTTTTACCGCGCCGAAGGGGCCAGAAACGGCAATGGCGGGCAGTGGGCCGCTGGCGTTTTTCGGCACATACAAATCGGCCACCAGGGTGATGCCGTAGCGGTTGGCAAAGCTGACTTTGCGGTGCGT
>JBHAET010000205.1:0-5923 GCA_041855705.1 Neisseriaceae bacterium | reverse complement strand
CCGCCACGCGGCGGCCATTGACCAGCACCAGCGTATGGTTCGGCCCCAGCCCGCGCAGGTTGACCTGCTGTGCGCCGGGGGTCGTGGCCGCGCCGGTGCTGGACTGCATGCCCTGGGTTTCACCGCCGTTTTGCGACAGCGAGCGCAACACTTCCGGCACGCTGGTGAAGCCGCTGGCCTGGATTTGTTCGGCGCTGATGATCGACACGGCCGCCGGCCCTTCGGTCTGCGAGCGCGGAATGCGTGAGCCGGTCACGGTGATGGTGTCGAGGGTGTCGGATGTGGTTTGTTCGCCGTCGGCAACGGGCGGGGTCTGTGCTTGCAGGGCGCAGGAGGCACCGAACAGCAGACCCAGATGGATGGCTTGGCACAAGAGGCGGGGTTTCATGGCGGCACTCGTTCATGAACAGAAGATGTGCGAAGTATTTGCTTGGTTTTTGCAAAGTGCCAGAGGGCGCATTCATGCAAAAAAACAAGGCACAAGGCAAGCTGCGCGGCAGACCATTTGGAGCCAAGCATTTTGAGCAGTTTGAAGAAGATGCGCCCGTGGCTGGCAGCCTTGGCGGCGCTGTGTTTGCTGGCCGCCTGTGCCAGCGGTGGCGGCAGCAAACGCGCAGGTTATGACTATCACCGCATCGGCGATGTCGATGCGGCAACGCCGGGCAAAGTCGAGCCGGGGCTGATGCTGGTCGGCGGCGGCGATTGGCCGTATTCGGCGTTCCGCTGGTTTTTCCAGCGCGCCGGTGGCGGGCATGTCGTGGTGCTGCGGGCATCGTTCGGCGCGGAGAACCAGCGCGAGATGTACCGCGACATCGGCGGCCTCCAGTCGGTGCAGACCCTGGTTTTCCACAGCCGCGAGGCAGCCAGCGACCCGCAGGTGCTCGCCATCATCGAAAAAGCAGACGGTATCTTCATCGGCGGTGGCGATCAGGCGCGCTATATCCGCTACTGGCAGGGCACGCCGGTGGAAGCGGCAATCAATCGCCACGTGGCGGCGGGCAAGCCCCTGGGCGGCACCAGTGCCGGATTGGCGGTGCAGGGGCGGCATGTGTATGGCGCGCTGGATGATGGCAGCGTGACCAGTGCCGAGGTGCTGGCCGATTCGCGTACCCCGGCCATCACGCTGGTGAGCGACTTCCTGCGTCTGGAGCCTTTGTATTCGGCCGGTGTGCTGACCGATACCCACTTCAACGAACGCAACCGGCAGGCGCGCTTGATGACGATGCTGGCGCATCTGGCCGAGCGTCATCCCGCTGCGCCGCTGCTTGGCATCGGCGTGGACGAGGAAACCGCGCTGTGCATCGACGAAACCGGCAACGGACGCCTCCACAGCGACAACGGCGGCTTTGCCTGGCTGTTCCGTCCCGGTCAGGCGCATCTGGCCGCGGGCAAACCGATGGAGGCCGAAGGCTGGCAAGTGACCGGCATCGGCACGCAAAGCCGGCTGGATACGCGTAACTGGCAGGTGGACAATCCCGCCTTTCAGGCCGAGGCGCGGCTGCATGATGGCAAACTCGTCTTCACCCCTGCCGTTCCCCTGAAACAGTCCGAATAAGGAACCTGCCATGCGATATTGCCTGCCCCTTGCCCTGGGATTTGCCATGAGCCTTGCCAATGCCCAAGCGGCCGAGCCGCTTCTCGTCATCCACGGCGGTGCCGGCGTTGCGCCGGGCGATTTGAATGCCGAGGAAGAAGCCGCTGCCCGTGCCGCCCTTGCCGAGGCGCTGCGCCGCGGTCATGCCGAGCTTGCCGCCGGCAAATCCGCGCTGGATGCCGTGACCGCCGCGGTGAGCGTGCTGGAAGACAGCCCGAGCTTCAATGCCGGGCGCGGTGCGGTCTTCACCCATGAAGGCCGCAACGAATTGGATGCCTCGCTGATGGACGGCAGCACGCAGCGCGCCGGTGCGGTGGCCGGTGTGCAGCGCATCCGCAACCCGATTCTGCTGGCGCGCGCGGTGATGGAAAAATCCCCGCACGTGATGCTGGTGGGAGCCGGTGCGGAAGCCTTTGCCGCCGAGCAGGGTTTTGAAATGACCGATCCGGCCTGGTTTCGCACCGAAAAACGCTGGCAGCAATTGCAGCGCCGCCTGGCCGAGGAAGCCGACAAGCAGGCCGCCGCCCCGGCGCCCGAGTACCGCAAATATGTCGGCACCGTGGGTGCGGTGGCGCGTGATGCACAAGGCCATCTGGCTGCCGCCACCTCCACCGGTGGCATGACCAACAAGCGCTGGAACCGGGTTGGCGACAGCCCGATCATCGGTGCCGGTACCTGGGCCGATACGCAATGTGCGGTATCGGGCACCGGCTGGGGCGAGTTCTACATTCGCACCGCAGCGGCCAGCTCGGTGTGCGCACGGGTGAAGTATCTGGGCGAAAGTGCCGCCGCCGCCGGAGCGGCGGTAATCAATGGCGAAGTGGTGCGCCTGGGAGGCGATGGCGGTGCCATCGTGATGACCGCCGATGGCCAGTTTGCCTTCCCCTTCAACACCCCCGGCATGTACCGCGGCTGGATCGGCAAGGATGGCCAGCCGCAAGTTGCCATCTATGCCAGCGAAACCTTGCCGGGCGATGTCAAAACCGCCCCGGCCAGCGACAAGGAAGAAACCCCGGCGCATTGAAGCACCGGGGTGAAACAGGCTCAGAAACGGTTGCCGCCATCGAGCAGGCGGCCAAGGCCGCCGAGCACCGAGCCTTGATTTGTTGCGAAAGATAAACAATTCATTTGAATTTTGTTGTCACTTCCTTGCCTTGATATAAACAATCCGTGCTTTGCTCATTTAAGATGGTTCTTGTCAATTGTTCAATTTGACAAATAACATAATCCGACATCGCGTTGCCATAACTTATTCTTTGCGCGCCCAGTGCTTTTAATCTTTTTATGTCTGTTAAATTGGGCAAACACATTACATTCAAGGGAATATTGATTTTTTCCAGAACTTTTTTGATGTCTTCATCTTCTTGGATGCACGGTATGAAAATACCGTCCGCACCAAAATCCTGATACAAAACTGCTCTGTCGAGGGTTTCGCTCAGCGGGTTGTTAAGTGTTAAATAAGTATCCGTTCTGATGTTGAAATAAAAATCGTCGAAACCATTGTTGATCAGCTCTTTTTTGGCTTCCTTGATTAGAACTGCGAATTCATCTTTATTTTTCAAGCCTTGATTGGGGATGGCGTCTTCCAGGTTGACTCCAGCGCACCCCATTTTTGCAAGTGTTAATATGTTGTCAATAATTTCCTGATTGTCTTTGCCATATCCAGATTCTATATCTACCGATAATGGTATCGTGATTACTCTTAAAATTCGTGACACCACATTTTTAAGCTCTTCAAAACCAATGCGCTGCCCGTCTTGATATCCGAGAGTATTGGCAATTCCCCAACTGGTTGTGCCTAATGCCTTGAAGCCTGCTTGTTCGTGTATTATCGCCGACAAACTGTCCCATACATTGCCGATGATTAGGCATTCATTTTTCTGAATCAACTTTTTCATGAATTCACCTTGTCAAAATAAAGTATTGCCACCAAGCGATTTTTCCAATTCCAATAAATACTGCTTTCGCCATAGTCCGCCCCCATAGCCTGTTAATTCTCCATTGGCACCAATCACGCGGTGACACGGTACCAATATGGAAATACTATTCATTCCATTGGCGCTGGCAACCGCTCTTACGGCTTTGGGATTACCCAAAATATCGGCTTGTTGTCCATAAGAACAAGTTTTTCCGTAAGGGATTTGCTGCAGAACTTGCCAGACTTTTTTCTGGAAATCTGTGCCAATCAAATGCAGGGGTACATCAAATTCGGTGCGTTTTTTGGCAAAATATTCATTCAATTGCGTTTCCAAAATATTGAAAAATTGATTATCACCTTGGGTGATAATGGCGTTTTGGCGTTTGGCAATGTTTTTCAATTCGGTTTCAAGCATTTTGCGGTCGCTGAATTCCAGCAAGCAAATGCCTTCATCGGTAGCGCAAGCTATCATTGTGCCAAGTGGCGTTTCTATTCTTTTTAAATCAATGATGCCTTGGCTTTTGCTGTGTTTTGGTGAGATCCCGAATACTTTTTTGAAGGATTCCGAAAAGCCGCTTAATGAATCAAATCCCGAATCAAATGCGGCATGGGTTACTTGCTCACCTGATTGAATTTTTTTGAAGGCAGAATTAATGCGATACAGGCGGCAGAAAGCGTGAAAAGTCATGTTGTGGTTTTTCAAAAACCAGCGGCGAATGGATTTCGGGTCAATATTTCGCTGTTTTAATTCAAAATCCGTAAATTTTAAACTGGGGTTTTGGGTGAGCTCATCAAGAATGGCTTGAATTTCGGCAGGTGTTTGGACTAAATTTTGCAAGGGGCGGCAAACTTTGCAAGGGCGATAACCTTTCAGAATACATTCCTTGGTGGTCGCAAAAAATTCCACATTTTCGCTTTTGGGTTTTCTGGCAGTGCAAGACGGGCGACAAAAAATGCCTGTGGTTTTGACTGCGGTAAAGAATATGCCTTCAAATGCCGTATCTTTCTCCAAAATGGCTTGATACATTCGCTCGTGCGTAAGAGTTAAATTTTTCATTTTGTGGCACGGAAAAGTGAAATTATTCCTAATTTTACGGAACGCGGTTTTGCAAAAACAACCGAAAAATGGACAGGTATTTTTCGGGCTGCCTGAAAAAAATTCTCGTCATCCACGGTGGTGCCGGTATGGCGCCGGGTGATTTGAATGCCGGGGAGGAAACCGCTGCCCGCGCCGCCCTTGTCGAGGCGCTGCGCCGCGGCCATGCCGAGCTTGTCGCCGGCTTGCTGCGGGGCTGCGTCCAGCATCCGCCCGGCCATGTCAGCGCTCCAAGAATGAATAGCTGCAAAAATGCCTCATGGAGACTCAATGGGTGACCCATTGAGGACAGGTTGCCCGCATGGGTCGGCTGTCAGCATCCGAGGCTGCCGGTATCGGCGCTTGCCCTGTGCGCAAGTGGTAGCCCGCGTTGTTGCTGAAGGCCCGCTGGCCTGCTTGATCACAACTCCAGGGCCAGGCGCGTCCCGATGCAGCGAACCAATAAGCGTGACAGAGCCGTAGCATTGTGTTGCAGCCAGTGGTTGACCAGCGCAAATCGTCGAGCGTGTGGGCCTGGCTCGCGGCACGGTGGCAGGGATCTGCCAGCCGCTGGTATTGCTCGCCTGCAGTCCGCCCATCAGGTATTCCTTGCTCTCCTGCTCAGAAGGAAGATCGTAAACAGGCTCTTACCGTTACGAGTGTTCCCGGATTGATTGGTCACTGGCTCATGCTGGCCGTGCCCGAGAAATCCGGTCACCTTCTCATCCAACGCCTACTCCACGACCTATTTGTTCAGATGCCTGAGCCAGCCACTCTTCGACGATCAGGTCTTCGGGCTTCTTGTAGTTGGCCAGCAACCCTGCCGATAGCTCTTCTCGGACCTGCTGCGTCTTCTTTCTCATTGTGATTCCGGCAAGTCGGTGGTTTCTTGCCAAAAGTCCGTTTACCCAAGACTTGTGGCACAGGCCTACCTCTATGCAGAATCGGTCTGCACGGAAGCTGCGTTCCAGTGTTTGAGCGGTACACTTCGACGGCACAACCTTGTATTCTCGGCAAACGTGCTTCTGATCACGCTTCATGAGGTGTTGCCATGCTCCCTCCTCTTTTGTCCGCCGCGGCGGTGATGGATGCAAACCGGCTTTATCGCCTGGCAGTATCGGGCGAGCACGCGCCCTGGAACGTGCTGCGCTGGTGGGGCTGGGAGCGGGTCTCGGCGGGGTTTGGCTATGCGGTGGAGGTGCTTGGTCCGGATGCGGGCCTGGATATCCAGTCCTGGCTGGGGCAGCCCGCGACGTTGTGCACGCGCCTTTCCGATGGCAGTGAGTTCCCACGCACGGGCTGCGTGATATCGGCAGAAGCCTTGGGCAGCGAAGGG